>NZ_KQ557119.1:140356-141821 GCF_001443665.1 endosymbiont of Ridgeia piscesae
AATCGCCTCCACTACATCTTTCCTTTTCTGATCACGCTGTTCTTTTATCGTAGCCATGGAAAGCAGTATACACTGCCAATACTTTCGGAACGATTAATATTAAAACCACCCCAGAGAACAACACCCGCTACGATTCCAATCAGAATCAGGGTGAACCCCCCCATTTTCTTGCCATTACTCATATTTTATTACCTGGATTTCTGTAAAAAGCGATAGAAAAAAATGCGTTCCCATCCGTCGGATGGGAACGCATCAACTGCGGAATATACCCTACTTCGCACCCTCGAACATATTCTGTACCAAAGGCTCTGCACCCATCTGTGGGGCATGACATTGGTTGCAGAAGTAACGACGGCTAGAGATTGTACTCAGGGTCTTGCCATCACGGGTCACGTAATGGCTGTCACCCACTTTTGGCGCCTTCTCTTTCTTATAAGTTTTCTCACTATGGCACTTCAGGCAGCCATTGTTCTTCAGATTGATCTTATATTTATCAATCTTGTGCGGGACCATCGGCGGCTGCTGTTTATAGCTGCGGGCAATACCTCCCTTGACAGACTGAACCTTCTTCTTCGCTGGCGTAGCGGCCATTGCCTCAAGATCGTCATTGCCACGCAGAGACATTACTTCCGACATAGCTGATGCTGTAAAGAACAGAGTCAGCAGTGCCACCATCATGACCAGAATAGTTTTCTTCATTTCATTCTCCATCATCACTCTATATGTGAGTTGCGAATTCATAAGCAGACCCATCAGGCACGGGCCCCCTGTTTCTCAATCACCTCGGGATTCAACCTTTTGACCTCGGAGACAGAACGACCGCCATAACTAAAAACATCTTTCGCGCAAATATCGATACAACGTCCACAATTGGTGCAATCGGAAAAGAGGATCACCGGGCTGATACCCTTGCTTGCCCCTTTCAATGCCGGTTTTATCACCTGCGGTTCGGGGCAGACAACGAAACACTCCATGCAGTCATTGCACTCTGCCCTGTTGCTGGCGTTGACCCGCAACAGGCTCCGCTTTCCAATCAAATTGTAGAAAGCACCGACCGGACAGAGACGCCCACACCACCCTTCCTTGGCCACCAGCAAATCAAAGAGAAAGACCCCCAATATCACCATCCAGGCCGCACCCATTCCGAAGACGATACCTCGAAACATCATGGAGACCGGGTTGATCAGTTCCCAGACGATGCCCCCGGACACCACCAACGGCAGAATCAGAGTCAAGGCAAGCATCCAGTAACGAGCATTGCGGGAGATCTGAGAGGTCGTCCTGATACCCAGTTTTCGACGCAGCCAGCTCGCCAGATCGGTGATCATATTCACCGGGCAAACCCAGGAACAGTAGACCCGTCCGCCAACTATTAATCGTTCCGAAAGTATTGGCAGTGTATACTGCTTTCCATGGCTACGATAAAAGAACAGCGTGATCAGAAAAGGAAAGATGTAGTGGAGGC
>NZ_KQ557120.1:0-129329 GCF_001443665.1 endosymbiont of Ridgeia piscesae
TTCGCTGATTAAGAGTTTCTTCCGCATGTCAGATACAAAGTATATTTTGGCAAGTTCAAAAATAGACTGCCAATACTTTCGGAACGATTAATATCTGCCGCGATTCTGATCAGTCTCACCCATTTCGGCCAGGGTCCAGCTGCCAATGAAACGCTGGCAGACATCCAACGCGCCAAACACGCGCTCAAGGCTGGCCAGGGGCAGAGGCTCGACAACTTTGGCCTGGCATTTTGTAAGCTTTACCCGACCACCCCCTCCGCCTATCTCTCCTATGTCAGTTGGTCCAGACAGAAAATCCTGTCGAAGATGGCAACCATCCAGACCACGACCACGGTTATCATCGGTGGCTCCGATCAGCGCATCACTCCGCAATGGAGCCGACAACTGCAAGATAGGCGGGTTAAACTGATCAAAGTGGAGGGAGCCAACCATTTCTTCGATCACGAACACGAATTCGATCTGGTAGAAGCCGTGGAAGCGGCCCTGGAAAACAACAACAGGAAATAGGCCAAAAATGGCGAAAAAAGCCCCATCCATCAAGGCCTATCTCGCCCTTTTCATCTTTGCCGCCCTGGCTATGCTGGGGCTCCTCAGCATCATTACCCTGCAACAGATAGACCATCTGAGACAGGAGTTCCAGACCACCTCGCTCACTCAAGCAGATGTCGAACTAAGCAGGGCCATCAATGCCGCCTATCGAGAAATTCTTGACCGCACCAAAGCATATGCCCGCTGGCAGGAAGTGCGGCAGCAGATCCAAAATCCAAACTTCTACGCTTACTGGCATAAACACCGAGCACTCAGCTCAGAAGTATTGCCGGACTACACCCAGGATGCTGCCATCTATAACGCCAAAGGCAAGGTACTGGGCAAACTCGACACCTCACTGCTGCCAGCACGGGTGCCAGAGAAGTCCGACACGGCAACACTGATCTTTGACGGCAACAAACCCTCGCTACTGCTGTACACCCCAGTCACCAACAAGGAGGGCTCAACACTGGGTTATGTCGCCACCCTGATTCGGTTCTTGCCGGAGCTTTTCAGAACCGGCGGCTTCAGCCAGATCGACGCAGAATCGATCCATATTGAACGGCCAGCCGCGGCCCCGATTCCACTGCATGAATTGCAGGGCCTGATCGAGTTTGATCTGCGCACAGACCCTTTTTCCGATGCCTTGTTGAAGATCATGACATCAGCCTTCGTCCATTTTGGATTACTCATGGGGCTGGTCACCCTGCTCTTCTACCCTTTCGTAATCTGGCTGCTCAGCCAACCGATCCAGCGAGTCTCCCGACACATCGATCTGTTGCGCGAAAACCCTGGTGAATCTGTCCCGAATTCGCTCAGTAAACCATTCCAGATCGCAGAACTGGAGAAGATCCGGCAATCACTCAACGCCTACCACATGCGGCTCAACGACGTTAACCGGAGCCTTGACCAGAAAAATCGTGAACTGTGGAAAATGGCCCACCACGACCCACTCACCGGCGCACACAATCGGCGAGCATTCGAGAAATACTGGCAGGAACTCAATGACATCTTTGCCGACAGCCGAACCCCGATCTGCCTAGCGCTATTCGACATCAACCATTTCAAGGCGATAAACGACAGCTACGGCCACCAGGCTGGCGATCAGGTACTGAAAGTGATCGCCAAAACTATCCAAGGAGTGCTGCGCAAGAATGAACGCCTGTTTCGTCTCGGCGGTGATGAATTTGCCACCTTCCTCATCAACTGCACACCCCAAACCGCACTGAGCATTGCCGAACGCTGTGAACAGGCAACCGCCCAAAGCAATTTCCAAAAGTTTGGGGTACGCGAACCGGTGCGCATCAGTATTGGACTGACCCACACCGACCGGCTCGAAAACGATCCACTGCAATCCCTGCAGTGGAAGGCGGATGTGGCGATGTACTCCGCCAAGCGGCCCAGCTCATCCTCCATCGCCCTGTTCACCCCGGCGATGGAGAAAAGCACCCAGGGGCTCTTCTCCAGCTGGACCCGCCTCGCCGTCTACGAGGCGGTGACCAGTGGAAAAGATTTGCGCATCTACTACCAACCGATCGTCGATCTGGAGAGCGGACAGACCCACTACTATGAAGCCTTGGTGCGTATTCAGCATGGTGATGAGCTGATCATGCCCTCCCATATCTTCCCGCTGGTGGAAGCACGCCGACTCGAACCCGATCTTGACCGCTCGATCATCGAGGCAATCTTTCGCGATTTGGAGAGCAATCGCATCCCACCCGGCAGCGGGGTTTCGATCAACCTCTCTCCCCCCTCGGTGGTGGACGAAGGCATCATCGACTGGCTGGAGGATTTCCAGCCCTACGTAAGGAGCCACAAACTGGTGCTGGAAGTCACAGAGACGGCGCTGATCACCCAGCTTCACTTGGCGACCAAGAACCTCAAGCGATTGCGAAACATCGGCTTCGAGATCGCTCTCGACGACTTTGGCAGCGGCTACTCCTCCTTTAAATATCTCGCCACCATGCCAGTGGACATCGTCAAATTCGACATCACCCTGGTCCAGCTGCTCAACGACAAGGAGCAACAGCGGATCCTGATCTATCTCGCCAAAATGATTATTGACGCTGGCCATCGCCTGGTGGCTGAAGGTATCGAGGATAAGCTGACGGCAAAACGTCTCAGGCGCATCGGTTTCAAATATGGCCAGGGGTACCTATTCGGCAAACCCGCCCCCGAACTCAACAAACCAGCTAAAACCGGCTAAGGAGTCTCTGATTAAGTCTGGACGAAGTGGATTGTGAATCTGAACATTCAGACTCAAGGCGCAGATCGCACGTAAAGCTCCCGCTTCCTGCTCACGCGCCTCCCCGACAGGGATATCGGGGATAGCTGACTCTTGCGAACGACTGCATGGATGCAGAAGGTAAAGTCACACATGGAGCCGGTGCCGAGATTTGCAACGCAGAAGCTGGATACTCTAGGCGCAAGATACGCGTTCATGACGTGATCAGAGGCTCCCTAACCCCTTTCAGCCGCTCCACAACACGTTTATAATCATCACCTACCACGCCGGGGTGGTGGAATTGGTAGACACAGGGGATTCAAAATCCCCCGGCTTCACGGCCTTGACGGTTCGAGTCCGTCCCTCGGTACCAGCTTAGGCCTGACTGTAGTCAGGCGACATTAAAGGCCTGCAAATGCAGGCCTTTGTTATTCTTGGGCAACACAGCTGGACATATCAGATCACCTATACTCAATTCTCCGCACGCAGCCCCGACACCCGCTTGGGTTCTTTCATGTTGTTGGTCACAAGGAGTGCGGCCTTCTCTTTACCCCGTCGCTCCATCATCATCCGATAAAGCCCCATCGACGCCAGGAATTTTTGCTTGGAAGCCTCTGATTAAGTCTGGACGAAGTCGATTGTGATTCAGAATATTCAGATTCAAGGCGCAAATCGCACGTAAGGCTATCGCTCCCTGCTCACGCTCCTCCCCGACATCCCTGTCGGGGATAACTGGCTATTGCGAACGACTGCATGGATGCAGGAGGTAGGGCAACACATGGAGTCGTTGCCGAGATTTGCCACGCAGAAGCTGGATATTCTGGGCACAAGATACGCGTTCATGACTTGACCAGAGGCCTCCTTGTATATGAATTCGCTTCCGTACCGGGCGGAACTGGTAAAATTCCTACATCTTTATTTCCGAATTGTATGGAGGCCAATGCAGCAATTTTTTGTTGCCACCTGGCTGCTGCTGGCCGCCGCAGCCGCGCATGCCCTAGAGATTGAGGTGCAGATCGAAGGCCTGGACAGGGAGCAGGAGGCGAATGTACGCGCTTTCCTCTCTCTCGAGCGGGAGAAGGAGCGAGAAGCTCTGACCAAGGGTCGCATGCGCCTGCTGCACCGACAGGCACCGGCGGAGATCCGTCGGGCACTGCAACCCTTTGGCCACTTCAAGCCGGCAATCGGCTCCCGCCTGGAGCAAACCAACACCGGCTACCATGCCCGCTACCAGATCGAGCCAGGCCCCCGGGTCCAACTGGCGAAGGTCGAGTTCAACACCACCGGCCCGGGCAGAAATGACACCCTATTTGCATTCGGCCTCGACCTGCAGCCAGGCACCTTCCTGAACCAGGCTCGCTATGAGAAGCTCAAGCAGCAGCTACTGAGCGATGCCATCGAGGCCGGCTACCTGGACGCCCGCTACACTATCCACCAGGTTCGGGTAGATCTGGACAGCTACCAGGCCTCCATTCGCCTGCAACTGGAGACCGGCCCGCACTACCACTTCGGCGAGGTACGCTTCATACAAGACAAGCTGGACCCCGGATTCCTGGCCCGCTACCTGCGCTTCCAACCGGGCGACCCGTTCAGCCACGAGCAGCTGTTGACGCTGCAATCCAACCTGATCGACAGCGAATACTTCAACCATGTAGAAGTGCGCACCCTGCGCGATCAGGCAGTGGCAGATCAGGTACCCATCGAGCTGCTGCTATCGCCCAACAAACCGAACCGCTACCGCGCCGGCATCGGCTTCTCCACCGACACCGGACCGCGCATCACCCTGGACTGGAAACGCCGACTGATCAACAGTGAAGGCCACCGCATGCTCAGCGAGCTGCGTCTGTCGGCGCCACGCAGCTCACTGAAGACGGAATACACCATCCCTCTGGAGCGACCATCACAAGACTCCCTATCGTTCTCGGCTCAGGGTGACCACTACGATACCGACAGCCGTCTTGGCGTGCGCCTGCTGCTCAACAGCGCCCACTCAATCGGCCTGGACAACGACTGGCGACGCACCATCGGCATCGACTACTCCTACGAGAATTTCGAAGTGGGCGCGCAGGACGACAACGCCTTCCTGCTGGTGCCCTACCTCAGCTGGTCGCAGTTGCACAGCGACAGCCTGGACTACATCCAGCGCGGCCATCGGATCGACTTCCGCCTCGAGGGCGCCACCCAGCAACTGCTATCCAGCACCAGCTACATCCAGGCCCACACCAACAACAAGCTCATCCGCGGTCTGGGCGACGGCCACTGGCGCATCCTCGCCCGGGCGGAGCTAGGCGCCACCTTGGCGGAGGGGCTGACCGATCTGCCCGCCTCCAAGCGCTTCTTCGCCGGTGGTGACAACAGCGTACGCGGCTTCGGCCTGGATGAGATTGGCCCGCGGGATGCATCCGGCGAGGTGATCGGCGGTCGCTTTCTCGCCGTGGGCAGCATCGAGCTGGAACGTCTGCTGACTGGCAAGTGGAGCGCTGCCATGTTCATCGATGCCGGCAACGCCTTCGACCCCGACTACGATGCCGAGATCCACTACAGCGCCGGCATCGGTCTGCGCTGGCACTCTCCAGTGGGGCCGGTCCGCATCGATCTGGCCAGGACTCTGAGCACGGATGAAGCCGCGCTGCGCTTGCACATCGTAGTCGGCCCCGAGCTATGAGCTGGCGCAGAAAAGCGCTGCATGTTTTGGTGACCCTGCTCAACACCGCCCTGCTGGCCCTGATCGGCCTCCTCCTGGGACTAGGCCTTGTAGTGCATAGTGAAAACGGCACCCGCTGGCTGTTCGACCTGGCCCGGGATCTGGCCCCCGGCGAGCTGTCCGCGGAGAGCCTCAAGGGCCGCCTCACCGGCCCGCTGGACCTCACCGGGCTCAGCTATCACGATGGCGATCTGCTACTGGAGCTGGACCGGCTACACCTGGACTGGCGGCCCACCGCCTTGTTGCAGCGGCGCCTGCAGATCATCTCCCTGGAACTGGATCGGGGCCGCCTGGCATTGCCGCCAACCGAGTCGGACGCCGCCCCGACCAAACCCTTCCCCGGCCTCAGCCTGCCCCTGGAGCTGGTGCTGGAATCGCTCCAGCTGACCGACATCCACATCATCCCACCCACGACAGCCGAACCCATCGTCATCGAACAAGTCGGCCTGGCTGCCCGGGCCGTCGACGATGTGGTGCAGATCGAACATCTGGAGGCTGCTGGCTTTGGCGCCCGGGTGGAGCTGGCCGGCGAGCTGCAATTGGCTCCGTTATTGCCACTGAACCTGGAGTTGGGCTGGCACTACCAGTTACCCGAAGGCCCAGAGCTCTCCGGCCAGGGCCAGATTACCGGCGATCTGGCCGAACTCAAACTCGAACAGACCCTATCTGCCCCCCTCGCCGCCGTTTTGAACGCCAGCCTGTACGAACTGCAGCAGGCACCCCGGTGGGATGCGAAGCTGACCCTGAACGACACCGATCTCGGCGCCTTTGCCGCCGACTTTCCTATCCGGGTCAGCGGACGACTGCACAGCAGCGGCACTCCGGAGGTAGTCAAGGTCGACGGCAGACTGAGGCTGACCGAGCCCACCCTGGGCGAGCTGAATATGGACCTGGCCGGGACCTATGAAGACGGCACGGTGACCGCCGAACGGCTGCTCATCACCACTCCCGCTGGCTCTAAACTCGAAGGCTCCGGTCGATACACTGCCGACGACGCCTTGGGCGTATTCGGTGCCGAGCTCGCCTGGAGCGCTCTGCGCTGGCCCCTGATCGGGGAGAGAGTCCAGGTACGCAGCAACCAGGGCCGGTTGAAAATCAAGGGCCAACCGGCAGACTACCGCTACCAACTGACCCTGGACGCGATCCTGCCGGATCAGCCGGCGCTCACGCTGGAGGCATCCGGCAGCGGCAATACCGATGGCGTGGACTTCGAGGCCCTGCGCATCCGCCTGCCAGAGGGGCAGATCGACGGCTCCGGCCGCGCCGACTGGGCGCCGCAGCCGGCCTGGCAGCTGAGCCTGACCGGCACCAGCATTAACCCCGGTCTGTTCCACCCCGACTTTCCCGGCAAACTGGCGCTGCAGCTGGCCACCCGAGGCCGGGTGGCGGAAGGCACGCCGCAAGCCGAGGTAGAGCTGACCCAGCTTGAGGGCGTGCTGCGCGATTATCCGCTCAAGGCCGAGGGCGAACTGAAACTGACCGGCGAGACGCTGCACATCAAGCAACTGGCGCTGACCTCCGGCAGCAGTGTGATTCGCATCGGGGGCAGCGCCGGCAACATCCTCGACCTGGGCTGGAAGCTACAGGCAGATAATCTGGCCAGCCTGTGGCCAGGCCTGTCCGGCTCCTTGCACAGCGAGGGCCGGCTGGCTGGCAGCCGTGAAGCACCACAGCTCAAGGCCAACATCGATGGCAAGGCCATCGGTTTCGAGGAGCACGCGGTTGCAGATCTCCAGGTACAGGCGGAGCTGGAGCTGGGCGGTAAGCAGAATATCGACCTGGAGCTGGCAGCCCGAGGGCTGAAATCCGGCGCCATGCAGTGGCACCAACTGACGCTGGACGCCAAGGGCACGCGCAATGCGCACCAGATCGAGTTGAAACTAGAGAGCGAGCAGGCACCGGCCGCGCAACTGCTCATCGACGCCGGCCTGGATGAGAAAAACAGCTGGAGCGGAACCTTGCAGGCTCTGGCTCTCACTCTGCCTGAGATCGGCCGCTGGGATCTGGAGCACCCCACCCTCTTCACCCTGGCGACCGAGACCCAGCGGGTGCGGGAACTCTGTCTGGCCGCCGACGGCGGGCGTCTGTGCGCGGCATTCGACGGCAGCGACGCCAAGGGCTGGAAAGCGAAGCTGAGCGCCCCCGCCTTTCCCCTGGCCTTCTTCCAGCACTGGCTGCCCCCGGAATTGAAGCTCACTGGTCGCAGTGACCTGGCGGCGGACTTTTATGCCGACCCAGATGGGGATATCCGTGGCCGAGCCGAGCTGGAGCTGCCCGAGGGCCAGCTAGCCTTCGTGCTGCAGGGCGAACCACACCAACTGGACTTCTCCGGTGGCAGCCTGCAGGCGAAGCTGGATGCCACGGGTGCCCATGCCGAAATCGGCATACCCCTGGCCGACCTGGGGGAGATCGACGGAGAAATACGCCTGCCCGGGCTGAAACTGTCGGCGCTTGCCCCGGACAAGCAACCCCTGTCCGGCCAGCTTAAAGCACGCATCAACGACCTGAGCCTGGCCTCGGCGATGGCACCACAGTTGCAGAATGTAGCGGGCTACATCGATCTGGATTTCACCTTGGCCGGGCGCCTGACCAGACCCGAACTCAAGGGAAAAGCAGAGCTGAAGGAGGGAGCCCTGGATATCCCGGAACTCGGGCTGGAGCTGCGCGAACTGGGCCTGAGCCTGAAGGCACCGACTCTGGAACGGCTGGAGATAAAGGGCAGGGTACGCTCCGGCGGAGGAACCCTGGCCCTGGAGGGTGAGACCCGCATCGAACCGGCCGAGGGTTATCCCACCCAACTCAAGCTGCAGGGTAAAAACTGGATGGCGCTGAACATCCCCGAGGCGGAGGTGCATGTATCGCCGGATCTGCTGATCCGGCACACCAAGGAAAAAACCGAGCTGGACGGCGAGATCCGCATCCCCTACGGCCGCATCCGGCCACGGGAACTGCCAGAAACCGTTGTCACCGACACCCCGGATCTGGTGGTGGTGGGCCGCGATGCACCACAACAGGAACAGGCCGATCCGAACTTCCATTCCAGGCTGCGCATCGTCTTCGGCGACAGAGTCAGCTTCGAGGGCTTCGGCCTGCGCGCCAACCTCACCGGCAACCTGCTGGTGATCGACGAACCGGGTCGGCCGGTCATCGGTCGCGGTCGGTTGGGTGTGACGGACGGCAGCTACCGCGCCTACGGCCAGGACCTCAAAATAGAACGCGGCTACGCCCTGTTCGCCGACAGCCCGGTGGACAATCCGGGGCTAGACGTGCAGGCGGTACGCGAGGTTGGCGAGGTGACCGCCGGGCTGCGCGTGAGCGGTACCCTGAAGGCGCCCAAGCTGACACTCTACTCCACCCCGTCCATGACCCAGAGTGAGGTCGTCTCCTATCTGCTCACCGGGCATCCGCCGGGTGAATCCGGCGCCAATGTGGGCGTGGCCACGGCGCTACAGGCCACCGGTGTGGGTAGCCTCACCACCGAGGTGGGTCGTCAGTTAGGTTTGGAGGAACTGCGGGTGGAGACCGGTAACAGCCTGGCCGAGGCATCGGTGGTGGCCGGCACCTATCTGTCACCGCGCCTCTACGTGCAATACGTCAACGAACTGGCCTCGCGCGAAACCAAGCTGCGGCTGCGCTACGACCTCACCGACAGGCTGCAAATCCAGACCGAGACCGGTCGCTCCCAGGGGGTGGACCTGTTCTACACCATCGAGCGTTGAGCCGGGAGCGGTTAAGCCTCCCAAGCAGAACCATCAGGGAATCAAAGGAGAAACACTTGGGACGAGTTACCGCATCATCGCAAGCGTCAGGGATGCGTACTACAGATGGGGTTGGAGTTCAGCAAACCCCATAAAAAACAAAGCCCCCGCCAGACAGCGAGGGCTTTGTCAGCAGTGCGACGCGTCCGATTACTCGAACGCGCCTTTTTCGGCATCAAACCCGCAAGAGTTTAGATGTCCTTGTGCGGTGCGAAGGCCGGGCGCTCAAAAGGCTTGCGCTCCATAGCAACCTTGCGACGCTCTTCCATCTGCTTGCGAGCTTCGGCGCGGCGCGCCTCCATCTCTTTCATAGATGCTTCACGGCGAGCCTTGGGCTCTTCCATGCGCTTGGCAACGTCAGCAGGCATGGCGCGGTTAGCGGGAGCAAAGTTGGCGAAGCGCTGTTCCATCTGCTTGCGCTCTGCAGCCATACGCTCCTGCATGGCCTTCCTCTCCTGCTCCATGGACGCAAAAGGATCAACGTTCTGGAAGTTCTTGGCGTACTCGCGCTGGGCGGCAATCGCCTGCTCGAAGGCCTTGCGCTGTTGCTCAGCGAAGGTCTTCTGCTGTTCGGTCAGGGCAGCCTGCTGCTCAGCGGTCGGAGCAACCGGCGCTGCATAGGGGGCACCATAGTAGGGGTAACCGTAAGGGCCGTAGTAATCATTGTAACGGTTGTAGCCGTAGCCATTGCCGCGACCCTGGCCACGCATGCTGAAGTTCATGTCGAAAGCACCATCAGCAAAACCGTCACCAAGGAAATCATTCGCCCAGTTGTTGCCGTTGTTGCCCCACCAGGCACTTGCGGAAGCAGAAGCAGCAGCCAGTGCAACGGCAGCAGCGATAGTAGAAACCTTTTTCATGTCACTCACCCGGAAAATCTTTTGAAAACCACGCTTTGTCTTTTCAGCACGTCCCTGTGCTCTCAATCATCCTGATTCGTTCCTACTTATTTAGCAGGAGCAGCCGGAGCCTGAGGGGCAACCGGGGCACCGTAAGGAGCGCCATAGGGAGCACCGTAAGGAGCGCCATAGGGAGCACCGTAAGGAGCGCCATAGGGAGCACCGTAAGGAGCGCCATAAGGAGCACCGTAGCCGTAAGGACCGTAACCGTAGTAGTCGTTGTAACGGTTGTAGCCGCTACCGTAACCGTTGCCACGACCACGAGCGCTCATGTTGAAATCGAAAGCGCCGTCGCCGAAACCATCGCCCATCCAGTTGTTGTCATTCCAACCACGATTGCCCCAAGGACCGCCCCACCAAGCAGAAGCAGAAGCAGAAGCAACAACCAGAGCTGCAGCAGCAGCGGCTTTAACGATTTTGTTCATTGTTAACTCTCCAATAGATACAATGTGTCTTTAGCAGCGTTGTCGAAAGCAGATACAGCGTAGCCTTCGAGCGAAAGAATATTAGTATTTACTTAATCTAACAAATTTATTCTATTTATTATTAGATAATATTATTTTATAAGAATTACATTCTATGAAAATAACCATCCACCGTCCCGACGACTGGCACCTCCATCTGCGTGATGACGCGGCGATGACCTCTGTCCTGGCCCATTCGGCCAAACAGTTTGCCCGTGCCATCATCATGCCTAACCTCAAACTGCCAGTGGCCAATACCGATACCGCTCAGGCCTACCGACAACGAATCCTCTCCGCCCTGCCAGAGGGGAGCTGTTTCGAGCCGCTGATGACACTCTATATGACCGATAACCTCGGTCCCGATGAGGTCGCCCGCGCCAAGGCCTCCGATTTTGTGCATGCGATAAAGCTCTATCCGGCCGGCGCCACTACCAATTCGGACGCCGGTGTCACCAATATCGAACGTATCTATCCCACTCTAGAGGCGATGCAGCAGCACGATCTGCCGCTGCTGATTCATGGCGAGGCAACCCACCCGGAGGTCGACACCTTCGACCGTGAAGCCGTCTTTCTCGATCAACAGTTGGCGCCACTTGTGGAGAGGTTCCCTGAGCTACGTCTAGTGCTGGAGCACATCACAACCCAGGAGGGCGTGGAGTTTGTTAAACAGGCTTCCGGACGGGTTGCGGGCACCATCACCGCCCACCACCTGCTCTACAATCGCACAGCGATCTTCACTGGCGGCATCCGTCCTCACCTCTACTGCCTGCCGATCCTTAAAAGGGAGCGACACCGACAGGCACTGGTCGATGCTGCCACCAGCGGCGATCCTCGCTTCTTTCTGGGTACCGACAGCGCCCCCCATCCGGTTCACGCCAAAGAGTGCGCCTGCGGCTGCGCCGGTTGCTACACCGCCCACGCCGCCATCGAACTCTATGCAGAGGCCTTCGACCGCGCCGGCGCGCTGGACAAGCTAGAGGGATTTGCCAACCACTTCGGGCCGGACTTTTACGGACTGCCAAGGAACAGTGACAGCATCACGCTGGAGAAAAGCGCCTGGGATGTACCGACCAGTTACGCCTTTGGCAGTGACCGGGTAATCCCGCTACGTGCCGGGGAGAAGATTGAATGGCGAATCGTCAATGATTAACCGCTATGGAGTCTGATTAAGATCTTCATCGAAGAACTCATCGAACAGGTCGTCCTCCAACGGAGGATCGCCATCGAAGATATCGTAGCGGCGTTTCTGCAGATAGGACTCTCGCACAAAGACATAGCGGTCCAGCGCCGCCTCATCCACGGCTTCGACCGTTTCCAGCAGGTCTGCCCTGATGTCGATCAGCTTGACCACCAACAAGCTCCAACGCAGCCCTTCCTGCGTGAAGTAGAGCGGATTGATAAACAGATCCACCACTCGCCCTGCAGCATCCCGCACCGTACTCGGCCCAAGGATCGGAATGACAAAATAAGCGGACTCCTCGTAACCCCAATGACCAAGCGTCTGGCCGAAATCCTCCCGATAGCGCTGCAGCCCCATATCACTGGCTACATCGAAGAAACCGAGCAGACCGATGGTGGTGTTGACGCAGAACCGCCCCACATCAGAGGCCGCCTGTTTGGGTTTCGCCTGCAGCAGATTGTTGGCAGCTGAGTTGACGTCGGTCAGGTTCTCGAAGAAGTTGGTGAAACCCCGATCAAACGGATCGGGCAACACCCGACGGTACCCTTTGGCCACCGGCTTGCCGATAGCCTCATCAAAGTCCCTGTTGAAACGATCGCTGCCACGATTGAACGATTCAAGTGGATCGGACGGATGAGCCTGTTCAGCAGGCACACTGGCACAACCGGAGATCATCCCCAAGCAAACCAGCACCAACACACTCACAGCGCCACTCTGCAAAAAAAAACGACTCATCATAACGGCACCCTATCTCCCTCAGCATACCCGGCATCCTGCAGAACATTCATAAGAACTGCCCTGACCAACCCCAATGTAGGTCGTAAATCCACCACAGTTTCATTATCCTTGGCAGATGAACGAACCGATATACAACCCCATCATCGCCGACCGCTTCCGCGGCTACCTGCCGATTGTGGTCGACGTGGAGACCGGCGGTTTTGACGCCAAGCAGGATGCCCTGCTGGAGATCGCTGCAACCACCCTCCTGCTCGACGAGGCCGGCCTGTTACAACTGGGTGAGACCCATGCCTGCCATGTCGAACCCTTTCCCAATTCCAATATCGACCCCAAGGCGCTCGCCTTTAACGGCATCGATCCGTACCACCCGTTTCGCGATGCACTACCGGAGCGGGAGGCACTAAAAAAGATCTTTGAGCCAATTCGCAAGGCAGTGAAGGCGAGCGGCTGCAAGCGTGCCATTCTGGTCGGGCACAATGCCTCTTTTGACTTAGGTTTTATCAACGCCGCAGTGGAACGCAGCAACTACAAACGCAATCCATTCCACCCTTTCAGTACCTTTGACACAGTCAGCCTGGCCGGTCTCGCCTACGGACAGACGGTGCTGGCGCGGGCCGCCCAGTGCGCCGGGCTGGAGTGGGACAGCAACGAGGCCCACTCCGCGATCTACGATACTGAACAGACCGCGCGCCTATTCTGCACCATCGTCAACCGCTGGCAGGAGCTGAGCCCCGCCAATCCCTGGGATCAGCCAATGCAAAAAAGTGAGACCCCATTGCAGACCGACAACAGGGCCTGACAGGAAGAGAGACAGAGAAGCGGCAGGCAGAGGTGAGCGCCTGCCGCAGAGAATCGACTATTCGGACTTGCCGGCAGCCTCCGACTTCGCCACAGCCTTCTCCATCATGGTTTTCAGCTCGCCGCTGGCTTGCAGTTCCAGGGTGATATCGCAGCCGCCCACCAGTTCACCATCCACATAGATCTGGGGGAAGGTCGGCCAATCTGCGTAGCGTGGCAGGTTCTCAAAGATCTCCTGATCGGCCAGCACATTGACGTAGGAGAAAGGCGCGCCGCATGCCTTCAGCGCCTCCGCCGCACGGGAGGAGAAGCCGCACATGGGGAACTGGGGGGTGCCTTTCATGTAGATGACAACCGGATTGCCTTCCACCTGTTCACGAATTCGATCCAACACGTCCATCGGAATACCTCGGTAATGGGTTCAGTGACCGGCACTAGATGGTGGCAGACTGCCGCTTTTCAAGCGCCGCAATGATGCGCGGCAGTTTACCCCGCCAGACAGGGGAAGAACATCGTGTCTTTGTAGGGACTTGGCGAGGCTATTACTAGGTCCATTTGATTGCCGACATTTAAACATGACACATGTATAGGTCAGTCTGCGCCCAACATCATCCGTGATTTCAATATATGACAGACGGCGGCCACAGGCCGCCCTATATCTATGATTAACCGCCGATAGATCCTGCTTCGGCCAGATTAATAACCTACACGCCCTGCCGCTGCAGCCACAGCTCAAACACCGCCAGCTGCCAGATTTTGCTGCCCCAGAGGCGAGTGTGGTGCATCTGCGGCGCCGCCAGCAGCATCTCAACATATTTTCGCTGGAACAGACCGCGCTCGCACGCCACCGATGAATCAAGGATATCGCGCACAAACGTCAGAAACTCTCCCCGCACATACTTCAGCGCCGGCAGCGGGAAATAGCCCTTGGGACGATCGATGACAGAGTCGGGCAACCGCCCCCGGGCAACCGCCTTGAGCGGATACTTGCCAGCCTCACGCAGCTTCAGCTCCGCCGGGCAGGCCGCCACCAGCTCCAGCAGTTGCTGATCAAGAAACGGCACCCGCGCCTCCAGCCCCCAGGCCATGGTCATGTTGTCGACCCGCTTCAGTGGATCATCGACCAGCAGCATAGTCTGATCCATGCGCAGCACCGCCTGCATAAAGTCCTCATCAGCGACGTCTTGTAGATAGTCGCCAATCAGCGCCCGGCTGTGGTCGGCCCCGGCCAGCCACGGAGTGATCAGGCGCAAGTACTCCCCATGATCCCGATCGAAATAGTGGCGGGCAAAACGCGCCACTGGATCACCATGACTATCCGCCACCATCCGCGGATACCATGCATAGCCGCCGAATACCTCGTCTGCCCCCTGCCCCGACTGCACCACCTTGAACTGTTTGGCAACCTGCTCCGCCAGCAGATAGAAGGCCACAGCATCCTGGCCGAACATCGGCTCCGCCATCTGCTCCACTGCCTCCGGCAGACGCCGCAGCACCTCGGCATCAGAGACCAGAAATCGCTGATGGCGGGTGGCGTAGTGCTCCGCCACCGCATCGGAATACTCGAACTCGTTACCCTGCTCCTCCGGCTGATCCTCAAAGCCGATAGTAAAGGTATGCAGATCGCTGGCCCCCGCCTCCCCCAGCAACGCCACCAACAGACTCGAATCGAGGCCACCGGAGAGCAACACTGCCACCGGCACATCAGCCACCTGGCTGCGCCGGCGCACCGCCTGGCGCAGCGCCACCTCGATCACCTCCAGCCACTCGCCCTCACTGCGTGGCACGGCCGGACGATCCACAGGATAGGACCAATAGGCGTGCTGCGGACCGGCGCCCGCCTCACTCACCCGCATCACGTGGCCCGGCGCCAGCTTGCGGATGCCGTTGAAGATGGTGTGGGGCGCCGGCACCACCCCATGCAGGGTGAACTGATAGTGCAACGCCAGTGGATCGATGGAGGTGTCGACGCCACCTGCCACCAGCAGTGCCTGGGTATTGGAGGCGAAACGCAGACCGCGTTGATCGAGCGTATAATAGAACGGCTTGATACCGAGCCGGTCGCGCACCAGAGTCAGCCGGCGCTGCTGCTGATCCCAGATGGCGAAGGCGAACATCCCCTCCAGCCGCTCGATGCAGCCCTCGCCCCAGGCGTGCCACGCCTTTAGGATCACCTCCGTATCGCCAGTAGAGAAAAAGCGGTAGCCCTTGGCGATCAGCATCTCGCGCAGAGCCCGATAGTTGTAGATGGCGCCGTTGAAGACCAGCACCAGCCCGAGCTGCGGATCGAACATCGGCTGGTTGGCCTGCTCGGAGAGGTCGATAATGGCGAGGCGGCGATGGCCAAAGGCGAGCGGACCGTCGCTGAAACGACCGGCGTGGTCAGGACCGCGGCGCGCCAGTCGGACGCTCATGCGCTGGATCACGGCCAGCTCCGCCGGCTCACCATCAAAGCGCAATTCGCCGCAGATACCACACATCGCCGGTCGGCCTACTCGTCGGAACTGGGAGTGCCCCAGCCCCCACCGCCGGGGGTCTCGATGATGAGACGCTGCCCCGCCTCCAGTTTTAGACTGACCTTGCCCGGCAGCTCCTCCCCATCCAGCAGATTGCGCCCTGCCGCCCCAGCACCACCGCCATCGACACCCCAAGGCCCACGTCGGCGTCGCTCAGTGAGCAGTGAGACCTGGGCCGGGGCGAGGAATTCGAACTCCCGCCGCAGTCCGTCACCGCCGCCATGCCGTCCTGCACCACCGGAGCCACGGCGCAGCTCATAACGTCGGATGCGCAGTGGAAAGCGGCCCTCCACCACCTCGATGGGGGTGTTGAGAGTGTTGGTCATATGCGTCTGCATCCCACTCTGACCGGGGCTCCGGCAACCCGCTCCCATGCCACCGCCGATGGTCTCGTAGTAGTCCCAACGGCGGCCCGGCGCATCGCTGCCCATCGCCAGGTTGTTCATGCTGCCGTGGCTGGCGGCCGGGATCAGCTCCGGCACCACCTGGGCCAACGCCCCCAGCACCACATCCACCACCCGGGTGCTGGTCTCCACATTACCCGCCGCCACCGCCGCCGGGCGCTGCGCATTGAGCAGACAACCCATTGGGGCGTTGAGACTGATCGGCCGGAAGGCGCCGGCGCAGGCGGGGATCTGAGGCGGCATCAAGCAGCGGAAGGCGTAGAAGACCGCCGCCGCGGCCACCGAGAGCGGCGCGTTGATGTTACCGGCCACCTGCCCGGCGGTACCGTCGAAACCAACCATCACCCGCCCGCCACGCACCGTCAGACAGACCCGGATCGGGATATCGAGGCTACCCTGACCATCATCGTCCATCAGATCTTCAAAGCGGTAGGCGCCGTCGGGCAGCGCGGCGATGGCATTCAGCGCCAACTTCTCGGCGTAATCGTTGAGCGCCTGCAGGCCGCTCAGGAAGCCCGCTCGCCCCCACTCGCCGATCATCAGACTTAGTCGTTCCACACCACTGCGGTTGGCGCTGATCTGGGCGGCAAAATCACCGGCCGACTCCTGCGGGTTACGGTTCTCCTCGACCAGGCTGCGGTAGAGTCGCTGATTCAGCTCACCGCCGCGCAGCAGATAATCGGGGGGGATCACTCGCCCCTCCTGTTCCAGAGAGCTGGAGAGCGGCATCGAACCGGGGGAGTCGGCGCCGATATCCGCATGATGGGCGCGGTTCACCACAAAGGCAGTCAGCTCACCGTCGACAAAGAGCGGTGCGATCAGGGTCACATCCGGCAGATGGGTGCCGCCAAGATAGGGGTCGTTGAGGACCACCATATCGTCAGCCTGCCACTCCAGACTCGAGACGATTCCGGCCATCGCAAAGGCCATGCTACCGAGGTGGACCGGGATGTGGGCCGCCTGGGCGCAGAGCTCCCCCTGAGCGTCGAACACCGCACAGGAGTAGTCGAGACGGTCGCGGATGTTGGGCGAAAAGGCGGCATTGCGCAGCACCGCCCCCATCTCGTCACAGACCGCCTCCAGACGCGAGGCGAAAATATTCAGTTCAACCGGGTCCATCGACGTTCCCATATTTCCATTTAGAATCAGTATAAAAATAACCTTGCCAGACTCAACCCCTCTGGCTAGAATGGCCAAGTATTTTACTAGGTTTTACCAGTGGTGGGGTCGATCTGTGCCGCACCACGACTCTCAATAAGATCCAAGGAGTACCTGACTGATGGCACACGAACTGCCCGCGCTTCCCTTTGCAATCGACGCCCTTGAGCCTGTGATCTCCCAAGAGACCCTGGAGTTCCACCACGGCAAGCACCACAACACCTACGTCATCAACCTCAACAATCTGATCCCGGGCACCGAGTTCGAAAACGCCTCCCTGGAAGAGATCATCATGAAGTCCGAGGGCGGCGTGTTCAACAATGCCGCTCAGGTCTGGAACCACACCTTCTACTGGAACTGCCTGCGTTCGCCCGGCGATGAGAACGCCCCGACCGGCGCCCTGGCCGATGCAATCAACAGCACCTTCGGCTCCTTCGACGAATTCAAACAGAAGTTCGCCACCTCCGGCGCCACCAACTTCGGCTCCGGCTGGACCTGGCTGGTGCAGAACGAAGACGGCAGCCTGGAGATCTACAACACCTCCAACGCTGGCACCCCGATGACCGCCGGCAAGAAGGCTCTGCTCACCGCCGACGTCTGGGAGCACGCCTACTACATCGACTACCGCAACGCCCGCCCCGCCTACCTGGATGCGTTCTGGAAACTGGTCAACTGGGACTTCGTCGCCAGCAACATGGGCTGATCGACAGCGATCTGAGCCGTGAAGAAGGCCTCCTCACCTCGGTGGGGAGGCCTTTTTTATGGGTGATGATGACGGGCTGCGCTTCACAAAATCCACCCTATTGGGCTAAGGCAGCAACAGCATCCCCATCGATATTTTGCAACCGCGCAAGCTGCTCTCCTCGTCCTGCCAGATCCTTGAGCGCCTGTTTGTAGACCGGGCGCAGTGATTTTTTCAGGTGGCGGCTGACATCTTTGGCCGGGATCTCTTTCAGCACAGCAAAGATTGCCAGGGCGTAGGTTGTCTCTTCCTCTGAAAGAAAGGCGCTGCGCCCCGGGGCGCCACCGCCGCAGCTGCCACAACTGCTGCCTTTGAAGGCGTAGACACTGTTGGCAAACATCAACCCAAATCCCATGAACACCGCCAACAGTTCCGTGAGATGGGGCCACTGCTCTGGCCCGCCCGGCGGGGGCTCTTCAGCGGTGGTGCCAAGATAGTGGGCCAGGGTGTGGGCGAAGCTGGCGATCAGCGCCTCCGGATTGCTAACCTGGTTCGGCTGGTAGAGGACGATGAGTTTTTGATCCTCCGCCACCGCCTTGAGCGGAATACCCCGGGAGCCTCTGATCGCGCCGGCCAGACGCAGGCTGGGCGTTTCCAGTGTCATACAGGCCTGCTGATCCAGCAGTCGACAGGGCCAGTGGGCCATGCCAGCATAGACCTTGACCTGCTCGAAGATCAGCTCTGCCATGCCGTGCAGGCTGTTTTCGCGACCCGGAAAATGTTCATTGGAGGGCACCACCAGGATGCTCTCCTGATGGAAGACCCGCGCATCGAAGTTTCTCAGCGCCCAGGCGTAGGCATCAAACAGCCACTCCGCTGAGGGCTCATCGATAGGCGGGGTCGATTTCAACAGGCCAAACATCACATCGGTTTCCTAATGTTTTGCGACAGGGCAGAACCGACCGGCAAGCACCGGATCAATTATCCCCCATCAGCAGGTCACCCAATCCACCCAGCGCGGAACCTTCGCCTTGGTCTCGCCCACCACCTTGGGGCGCGGCCTCCAGCATCCGGCCAGCCAAGCGCGAGAATGGCAGCGACTGCAGCCAAACCTTGCCAGGCCCCTGCAGGTTGGCGAAGAAGAGGCCTTCGCCGCCAAACAGGGCGGTCTTCACGCCGCCCGCCTGCTGCAGATCGAACTGCACCGAGTCCTGCATCCCCACCAGGCAGCCGGTGTCCACATGCAGCTGTTCACCGGGGGCCAGCTCACGCTCCATTAGGGTGCCGCCGGCCTGGACGAAGACCAGCCCGTCGCCCTCCAGTTTCTGCATGATGAAACCCTCGCCACCGAACAGGCCAGTGAGGATCTTCTTCTGGAAGTGGATGCCGATGGAGACTCCCTTCGCAGCACACAGGAAGCTGTCCTTCTGGCAGATCAGCCGCCCCCCCATGTCGGCCAGGGAGATCGGGATGATAGTGCCGGGAAAGGGTGCGGCGAAGGCGACCTTTGCCTTGCCCGAACCATTGTGGGTGAAGACCGTGGTGAACAGACTCTCGCCGGTGAGCAGACGCTTGCCCGCCCCCAATAGCTTGTCCATGAAGCCACCGCCATCGCTGCCGGAACCGTCGCCAAACAGGGTGGTCATGCCGATGCTAGCGTCCTTGTACATCATCGCCCCCGCCTCGGCCACCGCGCTCTCGCCGGGATCGAGCTCGATCTCGACAAACTGGCTCTCGTGGCCGTGGATCTGATAGTCAATCTCGTCCGCCTTACCCGGCACCAGCGCGGAACCTGCCGGCGGCTGGCCGCTCATCAGCTCTGGGACCTGGTTGATCGGCAGCCACTCCGCCATGCCCTGACGCCAGGCGTGGCCGTTGGGATCGGCCTGGGCGCGGGCGGCGGCCTGCGCGAAATCCATCGGCCCTGTCTGCTGGCCGTTATAGCTGAGATACCACTCTTGAGACATCCTGATACTCCTTCTGTCGTTTAGATTGCAGGCGCCAACGGCGGCACACCCAGTGCCGCATGCACCGCGTTGATCGCATCATCTGTCAGCCCCAGCCGACCAGCCAGGGCGCGCAGATAGGCGGCCTCCTGCGGGGTATCGAGCTGAATCGCCAGCAGCGATGCCGAGTAGATCTGCTGGGCACTGTCAGCGGAGTCGCTCCAGCCAGCCAGCTGTGCGGCGCTCACCGGGTTGTCGATCTCGTGCTCCATGAAGGCCCGTTCTTCCGGATCGAGACCGCTCTGCTCAAGCCTGCCGAAGATGCGTTGGCGTTCATCGGCATCTACCTCACCATCGGCATGGGCGGCGGCGATCATGGCGCGGATCAACACCACCGCCAAGCTTGGCTGGCTCCCATCGGCAGCGGCCGGCGGAGCAGCGGGCGGGGGCGGCGGGGCAGCTGTGGTGGGGGCCACACCAGGCGGAGGGGGTGGCGGCGCAGCGGCCTGCCCAGGCGGGGGCGGCGGGGCTTGGGTCGTGCCGGGTTGGGCCGACGCCTGCCCGGCACCACTCTGGCTGGTAAAATGTTCATAGGCGGCCATCGCGACCCCCAGCACCCCCATCCCCACCGAAGGGATGGCGGACTTTCCGCTGTCACCACCGAGCACACCGCCCAGCAGTCCGCCCAACATCTTCTCTGCATCAAACATGGTTTGCTCTCCTTCCTTTCTGTTCAGACCAGGCAGGTCAGTCGTTTCAGCCTTTGGGTGGCGGTGGCGGCGTTGCTCTCTGCTTCCACCGCTGCAGCAGCGCACCGACGATGACTCCTCCCACCAGCAGCAGTTTGAGCAGCATGCCAACGCTGATCAACACCCCAATGGTAAAAAATGTCAGACCGATAAAGTAGGGCAGATAGCTATCCAGGGTGGTGCCGGGCTCGAGCACCGACTCTTCCGGTGCTTGCGGATTGTAGTGGACCTCAACCAGCTGCTGCGGCTGGTAACGATTGAGTACCCGCTTCGCCTCAGCGGCGCTGCTGGAGCTGGGGCCACCATCAAAGCGGATGCGCGAACCCCGGTAGTGCGCCCCGCCACTTGGTAGCTGTAGTCGATCTGGGCTCGGTAGAGGCGATTGCCGTCACTGTCACGCGCCTGCTCCAGTTCCGCGATCTCGATCCGCCCTGCAACCTGCGGCCAATTGACGCTTGCCTCAGCTTTGTCGAGGATCGGCTTGCCCCACTCAAAGGCGGCGAAATAGCCCGCCAAGGCGCAAATGACGCTGAACACCAGGGTGCCGATCACTCCAGCACGTTGTGTAGCCATAACTTCTCCATCGTTTGGCATAGAAATCGTCAACAATTGTGACGTTTCCTGCCATCACCAGGCATCCACCACCTCCACCTTGCAGGGCGGGCGCCCCTTACTGCAGAATCCGCCACACCGTCATCTGCCAAACGCTGGGATAGTATCATGGCTTCCATTCGCACCTTTATCTCCCTCTTCGGCCTGCTGGCAAGCGGCCTGCTCGCCTCCAGCGCCTATGCCGAGGTTACTTCCGAGAACATTATCTACCTGCAGACCGATGGCAGAAGCTCGCTGTTTCATCGCGCCCTGCGGGGGGATGCCTCAAAGCTCCTCTTTCACGTCACCAAATCGCTGGAGCTGAATGACTTCTACTACATCTACCCTAACAAGCGCGACTGGGACGGCACCTCAGACCCGGCAGTCAACACCCTGGTCTTCAACCAGGGGGAGTATGTGGTGGTCTATCCTGAGCAGTTGAGCGACCAGCTCAGCCTTTCTGACGATGGCATCTACACCTTCACCACCCGCGAGGAGAAACGTGCCGACGGCCACTTCGGCATGTGGTACAAGCCCGGTGATTTCGACAACTTCGTCTACGCCTGGGTGCTGCCCAAAGGCATCGAGCTGATCTCCTATGAAAGCAATCGCGACGGCGAGTGGGTGAAGCGGGAGAACACCATCACCTACTACGGCCACCAGGTGAATGATCTGGTCTTCACCATCCGCTACCGGCTCAGCGACAGCGACCAGGACGGCATTGTCGACAACCTGGACCACTGCCCCAAAACCGCCCCGGGCATCCTGGTCAACAATCTCGGTTGCGCCCTCGACACCGATGGCGACGGCATTGACGACAGCCACGACAAGTGCCGCAATACACCTCAGGGCGCGGTGGTGGACACCGACGGCTGCCGCCTCGACAACGATGGCGATCTGATCCCAGACACACTCGACCGCTGCCCGGCCACCCCCCAGGGCGCGCAAGTGAAGCCGAACGGTTGTGAGGTGGACAGCGACAACGACGGCGTGGTCAACAGCCAGGACGACTGCCCAGCCACCCCGAGCGAACTCAGCGTCGATCTCAGAGGTTGCGAGACCGATCGGGATCAGGATCAGGTGGTGGATCATCTCGATCAGTGCCCCAACACCCCTGCCAGCGCCCGGGTCGACAGCCACGGCTGCGAAACAGACCAGGATGGGGACAGCGTGATCGACCGCCTCGATCAATGCCCGAACACGGCCGCCGGCAGAGAGGTCACCCCCGACGGCTGTGAACGCATATTGCCGCCCCAGGTGCCGATCATGATTGACACCGACAAGGATGGCGTGGCCGACGAGCCTGACCAGTGTCCGGGCACCGGCGCCGGTTTTATGGTCGACAATAGAGGTTGCGAGCTGGATCAGGATAGTGACGCAGTTATCGACCGACTTGATCAGTGTCCGGGTACTCCCGCCGAGGCCAGGGTCGATAACAAAGGCTGCGAGACTGATCTGGATGGTGATCAGGTGGTCGACCGGCTCGATCAATGCCCCAACACACCGGCCGACAAAGAGGTCAGCCGCGACGGCTGTGAGATCGTTGTAGCGGACTGCCCCGAAATTGCAGAGCCGATCACTCCCATCCCAGCATCGACTCTCGACAGTGATCAGGATGGCATCTTCGATGACGCCGATCTCTGCCCCAACACGGCGGCAGGCAAGGAGGTGGACACCACCGGCTGCAGTCCAGCCGAGGTCATCACCCTGCACGGCGTCAACTTCAAGACCGATTCAGACCAGCTCACCCAGGGTTCGGTCTCCATCCTGGACAAGGTGGCCAGAACCCTGATTCACCATCAGGGGCTTCGATTGATGGTGGCGGGACACACCGACAGCCGCGGCGATGCGGCATACAACAAAGACCTCTCCCATCGTCGCGCTATCACTGTGATGCACTATCTCAGCGACAATGGGGTCGCCGCTGAGCGCCTCTCGGCGGAAGGGTTTGGTGAAGAACAGCCGATCTCCGACAACGAATCCCTCGAGGGACAAACCATGAACCGCCGCGTGGAACTGATCCGCATGAACTGAGACGACGCGACGCCGGCACAAATCGGCGTCGCCCGTTCACATCAACCACTCATCCTTGATGGTGACACAACAGCTCGGGCATGTTTTCACCGGACTTTGCCAAGTGCTCCAGGCTATCCAACACATCAAGGCTGGCCTGTTCCATCTGCTGCATCGCCTCGACGCATCGATCAAAATCCTGTGCATGGAAAGTGTTGACCGCCATCTTGCCTGCCTCATGCACCCGAATGTGAGGTTTCTCAATCTCCTTGTAACCATCCAGCTTGGAGAAGCAGCTGACCCCCTCGCCCTGGTAGTACCAGTGTCCCAGACGGCAATCCGTATGGCTGGAGAACGCCTCTGCCGGCTTCTCTAGCTGCCCCATCAGCACCATGTAGACCTGAACCTTGAAAACCAGATGGTCGATCTTCGCCACCTCAACAAAGCTGCGCAGCGATCCGGAAGAGACCGCCTGCTCCATCTGCCGCGAGAGGCCGATAATGCTATTCATACCATCGACCAAGGTGCCGCCGATCTGCGCCAGTTTCTGTGACTCATTGGCGATCTGGCGCATGCGCTTCTCCGCATCCGATGAGCTGCTCTGAATCTGACTCACCTCACTGGCGATCTCTTTGGTGGCCTCACCGGTCTTGTGCGACAGACTGCGCACCTCATCGGCAACCACCGCAAAACCACGCCCTTGATCCCCCGCCCGCGCCGCCTCGATCGCCGCATTCAACGCCAACAGATTGGTCTGCTCGGAGATTCCATTGATCAGGCCGACGATATTGCCGATGGCATCGGTGCGGCTATTGAGCTGCTCCATGTAGGAGACTGCATCACTCAACTCGCTGGAGATTGAACTGAGGTTATCAGCCATCTTCGAGGATTTATGCCGCGCCACCTCCGATTCAGTGGAAGAGACCACCGCCGTCTCCTTCTCACTGCTGAGCAGCTTGGCCATATCCCCCATTGTCTCCTGCATCAAGTCGAGGCTCTTGCCGAAGTGCTCAAAGCTGGCAAAGATGCTGGTCGCCAGCATCTGCTGCTGTTTAAGGCGCTGCACCTCTGCCTGGTAGTGGTCACGCTCCTGCTGCAGGGTATGCTGTTGTTCCGACAACTCGGCAAGCTGCTGTTCTAGCACTTCAATCCGCTGTTCAGCATCGCCCAATGCACGTTTTGTTTTGCCACATAGGAACATCGCAACCCCCTTAGACATCAAAAACAGATCCCCAAGCAAGCAATCGACAGTCGGGGGAAAAACATGAGGTTTCTGCCGTGTGGCCGATTAAAAACCGCTGTATTTGCCCATCACCGCCAACACGGTGACCAGCAGACCCAATATCAGATTGATACCGATCAGACGGCGGATCAGCGCCATCGCCCCCCCCGCTTTGGGTAACTCCCCCGCCGAAAGCGCCTGCCCCATCAGCTGGTAGGGCCGCGCATAGATAAAGATGAAGATCACCGCCATCAAGGTGCCGATCAGCGTCATCGCCCAAACAGAGGCCTTCGCCTCACCATTAAAAGGCACAAACAGCAGCCAGAAACCGCTGGCGAGAATCGATAACACAGCGCCCCACACCCAGGGGAAAAAACCGTCAAAGACCTGCTTCATCAACGGCAACCGCTGGGGTGGTTCAAGCAGCGCATTGGCCGCCGGACGCAGCGCCATATGGGCAAAAAACATACCGCCTACCCAGACAATCGCAGCAAGCAGATGGAGCGTCAGCGCAAGGGACATGGGTATCTCCTGATCAAATGATGAAAAAGCTGAACCTGCGGTGCATTCTGCCCAATGCGGCAGATAAATCTACACTGCCCGATGTGAGTTTGCGCCAAACGACATACATAGGTAAACTAATCGATTTTCCGGCCAAACAGCGGCGGATGTTGGTGAGAATGGCGTCCATCAGGATGCCTTTTTTATTTTACAGGATGGATTCATGGCTGACTCATTGATGGCAACCTACGCACGGCTACCGGTAACCTTCGAGCGGGGCGAAGGCGCCTGGCTGTGGGATACTGATGGCCGGCGCTATCTGGACGCGGTGAGCGGCATCGCCGTCTGCAATCTTGGCCACGCCCACCCGGCGGTGCGTCAGGCCCTGTGCGAACAGGCGGGCGAACTGATCCACACCTCGAACCTCTACGGCATCCAGCAGCAGCAGCGGCTGGGTGACCTGCTCACCCAGCTCTCTGGCATGCAGCGGGTATTCTTCGCCAACTCCGGCGCCGAAGCCAACGAGGCCGCGATCAAGATCGCCCGGCTTCACGGCCATAACAAAGACATCACCACACCACAGATCATCGTCGCCGAAGGCAGCTTCCACGGCCGCACCCTGGCAACTCTCTCCGCCACCGGCAACCGCAAGGTGCAGGCGGGTTTTGAGCCGCTGGTGCAGGGCTTCATCCGGGTCCCGTTTGGCGACGCCGCGGCAATCGCCCAGGTCGCCGCCAACAACCAGGACGTAGTGGCAGTTCTGTTGGAACCGGTACAGGGTGAAGGCGGCGTGAATATCCCCGCCCCCGACTACCTCAACCAAGTGCGCGAGATCTGCGACCAGCAGGGCTGGCTGATGATGCTCGACGAGATCCAGACCGGCATGGGCCGCACCGGCAAGCTGTTCGCACATCAACACAACGGCATCCTGCCCGACGTAATGACTCTTGCCAAAGGCCTCGGCAACGGCGTACCGATCGGCGCCTGCCTGGCACAGGGGATGGCTGCCGAGGTTCTCGGGCCGGGCACCCACGGCTCCACCTTCGGCGGCAACCCGCTCGCCTGCCGAGTAGCATGCTGCGTGGTAGAGACAATGCGGGCGGAAGCGATCCCGGAACGCGCCGCAGCTCTCAGCGAGCGCATGCTCGCCGCCTTCAAACAACAGCTGGACGACCTCGATGGCGTAATGGATATCCGCGCTGCCGGCCTGCTGCTGGGCATCGAGCTCGATCGGCCCTGTGGCGAACTGGTCAGCAAGGCCCTGCAACAGGGACTGCTGATCAACGTCGCGGCCGAGCGCGTGATCCGGCTGATCCCACCGCTGATCATCAGCGATGCGGAGGCGGACCAGATCATCTCAGGCGTTAGTGCACTGATTCACGATTTTCTCTGAGCATTCCCTTGAGGAAGCAGACATGAACGACACTCAACCCAGGCACTTCCTCTCCCTGCTTGATCTCAGCAGTCAGGAGCTGATCGACCTGATCGACCGCGCCATCGAGCTCAAACGCATGACTCATGCCAGCGAGATCTATGCCCCGTTAATACAAAAAAACCTGGGCATGGTGTTTGAGAAATCCTCCACCCGCACCCGCATCTCGTTTGAGGTCGGCATGGCCCAGCTCGGTGGACACGCACTGTTCCTCTCGCCCCGCGATACTCAACTGGGGCGCGGCGAACCAATCGAGGACAGCGCGCGGGTGATGTCTCGTATGGTCGATATCATCATGATCCGCACCTTCGAGCAGGAGAAAATTGAGCGTTTTGCCGAATACTCTCAGGTGCCGGTAATCAATGCGCTCACTGATCTCTATCACCCCTGCCAGCTGCTCGCGGATATGCAGACCTATGTGGAGCATCGCGGCTCGATCCAAGGCAAAACCGTGGCCTGGATCGGCGACGGCAATAATATGTGCCACTCCTACATCAACGCGGCGCGCCAGTTCGATTTTCAGCTCAGCATCGCCTGCCCGGAAGGCTATGACCCTGACAATCAGATCCTTACCGCAGCGGGCGATCGTTGCCAAGTGACTCGCGATCCGATGGCTGCAGCCAAGGCCGCCGACCTGGTCGTCACCGACGTCTGGGCCAGCATGGGTCAGGAGGAGGAACAGCAGCAGCGGGAGAAGGCCTTCTCCGATTTCAAGGTTGATGAGGCGATGATGGCCATCGCAAATCCGGACGCACTATTCATGCACTGCCTGCCAGCTCATCGCGGCGAAGAGGTTAGCGCTGCAGTCATCGATGCTCCCGACAGCGTCGTCTGGGATGAAGCAGAGAACCGCCTTCACTCGCAAAAGGCTTTACTCGAATTCCTGCTGCTTAGCAAACAAAAATAGCCACCTTTTTAGCGACTCGAAACAGAAAAACGTGGGAATGATCAGAAATTCTTCTGAGAAAAACTGCGACAATACATCTCTTTCAGGACCACCACTTAACGGAATACTGTGATGCGGCTCCCCTTCCAATTAAGCATTGCTCTGCTTCTGCTGGCCCTCCCCCTGCTGGCCCAGGCAAAGCCCGCCTATATCACCGACACTTTTAAGGTGACCATGCGTTCCGGCGAAAGCTCAACCCATCGCATTCTGCGCATGTTGAATAGTGGTGATCAGATCGATCTGCTCTCTACCAACTCAGAGAGCGGTTACTCCAAGATCCGCACCGCCAGCGGCTTGGAGGGATATGTACTGAGTCGCCAGCTGATGAGCCAGCCGAGCGCCCGCAACCAGCTCAAGACCTTGCAGCAACGCGTTCATGAGCTCGAATCTGCCCCCGCTGAATTGAGCGGCAAACTCGCCCGGTTGCAGCGACAACACGACAGCCTGCTGCAGGAACACAAGGCCCTGCAACAGACCAGAAATCAGCTCAATCAGGAGCTGCAGAGCATCCAGCGCACTGCCTCAAACGCCATCCGCATCTCCAACGAACGCAACGACCTGCGCAAGCAGGTTGCTGACCTGACCCGCAACGTCGCCGACCTGAGGCAGCAGAACCGGGATCTCAGCAACGAGTCGAACCGCGACTGGTTTCTTATCGGCGCAGCCGTCGTGATTGCTGGAATTCTGATCGGCCTGCTGCTGCCCCACCTCCGCTTCCAGCGCCGTCGCAACAACTGGGGCGCGCTTTAAACAGAGGCCGGTCGCCAGCAAATGCACAGCCATTGCTATAGTTTCCGGACGATCGATCAGATTGTGATACTAGAGTGTGATGTGGAGTGAGGCCGCCCCCCCGCCATCTGGCAGATTGAGAAGCTCCAGACGCATCCCGTCGGCACGCGGATGGACCTGCAGACGAAGTGCTGCGGCAGAAGAGTGGACAGCCCTTTGCTGTGACTGAAACAGTAGACCCACCGCATCACCTTGCTGTGCAGCCCGCCGCAGTTGCTGGCCCTGCAAAAGGCTCAGCGTCTCCGGCCAGGCAAGTACCGCGCTGCAGGTGCCCGATGCCAGCGCCTGCTCCAGCGCCCAAAGTTTCCCAGCAGAATCCGGTGGATGCACCAGCAAGACCCGTGACAGGTCTACGCCCCAGGCCTGCAACGCCAACGCATCGGGAATCGACGGCGGCGCGATCCAGGCGATCCAGCGCGACTCCACACTGAGGCGGGCTAGCAGCGGTATCACTAGGTTAAGACAAGCTAGCCCCTCCGCATCGCAGTGGATCTCGCTCAGATCACCTCGCGGCCAGCCTCCCACCAGTTCATCCAGCGCATCAAAGCCAGTGGCCAGCACCGCTGCCGAATCGTCTTTGCTCTGCCCTCCATGCCAGAAATCTTGTTGTTCGTATAACAGCTGCTCCAGTTCCATCCCCACCTCTAGCGAAACTTGAATGGAGCACCTAATCCCTGGCGCAAAACACCGACCCCAAGCCCCTCAATTGTCAGGGACTGCTCGCGCAGGTCGACCCGAATTGGTTCAAAATCATCATTCTCCGGCAGCAGTACCACCAAGTGACTACTGCGCTCATCGCGGAAGAAGCGTTTCACCGTCACCTCATCCTCAATCCTTGCCACCACGATCTGACCATTGCGTACATCCTGGGAGCAGTGCACTGCCAGCAGGTCACCATCCATGATGCCGATATCTTTCATACTCATGCCCTGCACCCGCAGCAGATAGTCCGCACGTGGCTGGAACAGATCAGGAGAAAAGTCATAGCGCTCTTCGATATGCTCCTGCGCCAGAATCGGTTGACCCGCAGCAACTTGCCCCACCACTGGCAGGCCCGCTTCAGGCTTTTCGCTCTCCAGCAGACGGATGCCGCGGGAGGTGCCCTTCAACAGCTCGATAGCACCCTTTTTCGCCAGCGCGCGCAGGTGTTCCTCTGCCGAATTTACCGAACGAAACCCCAGAGCTTCGGCAATCTCGGCACGAGTCGGGGGAAAGCCTGTGTCGGCCAGATGGCTGCGAATCAGTTCCAGAATCTGCGTTTGGCGAGGAGTCAGTTTCATCGGCTCGGTCCGGTCACATCACGAATACTGTAATTATATACAGTATCCATTGCTCTGCAAGCCGACTACCTCTGTGCCAGAATGATTCAAATCCCAGCGGATCTGTCCTGTGTCGATATTCAGCAAAACAGCGTCTCTTTTTCTGCCGCTTTTTTTACTCTGCGTTCCCCACCTGTCGGCCAGGGAGGCAAACGGACTTTCTGCCCTGCAGCCGGCCAACCAGCCTTTCACTGATGATCTGCCGGCGATGCAGCAACGCACCGCCATCCGCGTCCTAGTCAACCACAACCGCACTAATTTTTTCCTGCACGACGGACGCCACCAAGGCTTTGAATTCGAACTGATGGAGCAGTACCGCAAACACCTCAATCAGGAGAAGAAAAACAACCAGATCGCGACCAGCTTTATCTACATCCCACTCCCTTTCGAGCAGCTGCTGCCAGCGCTGATCGAGGGACGCGGTGATGTCGTTGCCGCCGGTATGACGATCACACCACAGCGCCGTCAACTGGTCGATTTCACCGCGCCCTACCTGCCCAATGTGCAGGAGATTCTGGTCGCTTCAGACAAGGCGAAACCGGTTGATAAGTTAGAGGATCTGGCCGGGCAGCGGGTTCACCTACTGCGAGGCAGCAGCTATGTCGATCATCTGCGAGCGCTAAACCAACATTTCAAACAGGCTCATATCGAACCGATCAAACTGGTTGAGGTTGACTCGCATCTGCAGACGGAAGACCTGCTCGAGATGCTCAGTGCCAAGGTGATCGACTACACGTTTGCCGACGACCACATCGCCACCATCTGGGCAAAACTGCTGCCCAACCTGGTGCTGCACCGCACGCTGCAGATCCACAGTGGCGGGAAGATCGCCTGGGCTGTACGCAAAGAAAACCCGAAACTGCGCGCCAGCCTGAACGATTTTATCGGCAAGATCAAAAAGGGCACCCTGCTCGGCAACATGCTGTTTCAACGGTACTATCGCAACACTCGCTGGATCAAAAACCCGCTGCAACCGGGCGAGCAGGACAAGCTGATGCGGGTGCGCGGTCTGATGGAGAAGTACGCCACACAGTACCACTTCGACTGGCTCACCATCGCCGCCCAGGCCTATCAGGAGTCAGGGCTCGAGCAGAGCAAACGCAACCCCTCGGGGGCGTTGGGCATCATGCAGATCCGACCGACCACCGCTGCCGACACGATGGTCGCAATCACAAGCATCGACCAGCTGGAGAACAATATCCATGCCGGCGTGAAGTACCTGGCCTGGATCCGGGATCGCTACTTCAGCGATGCCGAGATCCTGCCGCAGGATCGACTCTTCTTCAGTCTCGCCGCCTACAACGCCGGCCCAGCCAAGGTGCGACGCATGCGCGACAAAGCCAAGGCGATGGGTCTCGACCCGAACCGCTGGTTCGGCAACGTGGAGCAAGCAGCGTTGCACCTGGTCGGACAGGAAACGGTGCGATATGTGCGCAACATCCTCAAATACTACACCGCCTACCGGCTTGCATTTGCCCTGCAGGATGCCTCACAGGCAGCCATAAAAGAACAGACTTCTGTCAAATAACATTTGGCAACGCCAGCAGTGCTCCTACACCACCACCGAGTCAACCTGCAACAGCTCACCAATCGAGCAGGAGAAGCGATCCCCGGCCTTGAGCGGCCCTACCCCAGCCGGGGTGCCGGTGAGCACCAGATCCCCCGGGCGGAGGGTAAAAAACTCACTGATGTGGGCGATTAGGGTCTGAGTATCAAAGATCATGTCGGCGCTGTTTGCACTCTGCCGCTGTTCACCGTTGACCACCAGACTGAACTCGATGGAGCTCAGCGACGTCAGCTGCTCCATCGGCAGAAAACCGGAGAGCGGGCAGCTACCGTCAAACGCCTTCGACTTCTCCCAGGGATGGCCAGCACTTTTCAGCCGCGCCTGAATATCCCGCAGGGTCAGGTCGAGTGCCAGTCCAACTCCAACAATGGCGGATTTTACCCGCTCCTTTGAGACGTGAGTGAGCGTTTCACCAATCAGCATCGCCAGTTCCACCTCATGATGCACCGCACCCTTGTCAGTGGGGATCACAACAGGCTGCTGCATATCAACCAGGGTGGTGTCGGGTTTGACAAACAACAGCGGCTCGGTGGGGAGCGAGCTGTCGAACTCCTTGACGTGACCCACATAGTTGCGCCCCACACAGACCACCTTGCCGTTCGGCAGATCCAGCGCCTCACCATCTGTCCATCGATGCCTGTAGCCCATCCACTCCTCCCCTTTCTCGCTTCCACATATTGACAACACATTGCAAAATCAACTGGTTTGCATTGCCACTTTCAAGCCATACTGCTAATTATTTCATATGCCTCCAACACACCGCAGACGAGTCACTATATTTGCGCTCTCCCTCCATATTTCAAACAAGTGAATAATGCGAAGAGTCATCAATTGATAAACACCAAGCAAGCCCCGCAGCGCTTAAACAAACAACCGGGTCAACCCAGATAACCCGCCTATGGACTACGGCTTCAGCAACATCCTGACACTGCTCGGCTCACTCGGCCTGTTTCTCTATGGCATGACGGTGATGAGCGATGCCCTGCTGCATCTGGCTGGTAACCGGATGCGTTCGATACTGGCCACCACCACCTCCAACCGTATCTTTGCCGTGCTCACCGGCTTCTTCATCACCGCCGTGATCCAGTCATCCTCCGCCACTACCCTGATGGTGGTCAGCTTCGTCAATGCCAGCCTACTGACCCTGACCGAGGCGGTCGGCGTGATCATGGGAGCCAACATTGGCACCACCGTCACCGCCTGGCTGATCTCCATCCTCGGCTTCAAGGTAGAGATAAGCGCCATCGCTATCCCATTGATCGGCGCCGGCTTTCTGCTCAGCCTGTCACAACGTAAAACCAACAAAAACTGGGGCCGATTCATCATCGGCTTTGCCCTGCTGTTCATCGGCCTGCAGTTTCTTAAAGACTCGGTGCCCGACATCCGCAACCACCCCGAGGTCCTCGCCTTTCTCGTAGAGTACACCACGCTGGGCTACTTCTCGGTGCTGTTCTTCATGGTGGCTGGCACTCTGCTGACTCTGATCGTGCAATCATCCAGTGCCGCCATGGCCCTGACCTTGGTGATGTGTCATGAAGGCTGGCTCCCCTTCGACAGCGCCGCTGCGATGGTGTTGGGACAAAACCTCGGCACCACCATCACCGCCAATCTGGCAGCGCTGGTGGCCAACTATCATGCCAAGCGTGCAGCCCGGGCACACCTGCTGTTCAACCTCATTGGGGTCATCGGCATCCTGTTGCTGTTTTATCCATTCATCGATTGGGTCGGCGGGATAGCAGAAGAACTGGCGGGAGAGTCCCCTTTCCTAAACGCAACCGCCATCCCGGTAGCGCTCTCTCTGTTCCACACCAGCTTCAACATCCTCAACACTCTGTTCCTGCTCGGCTTTGTCCCCAGCATCGTCAAGATCGCCGAGGCCTGGGTGCCACCAGTGATTGAAAAAGAACGCGAGATCGACGAACCCAAATTCCTCACTGAAGCCTCCCTGAGGTTTCCCCAGACCGGCATCAAGGCACTCAAGGACGAATCACTACGACTGTTAGAAAACAGTGCCTACAAGATCCTTGCCCACGGTCTCAGCGTGCATCGCGGAGATATTGAATCAGAGCAGAAGCTGCGACAAATCCTGGAGAAATCCAACCAGGCCATCCCGATCGACATCGACCAGGTCTACGCCACCCGCATCAAGACCATCTACGGCCGCATCCTCGAGTACGCCACACAACTGCAGAGCAAACTCCCGCTACAGCAGCCGGAAATCGAGAGCATCCGCAATATTCTGATCGCCAACCGCATGCTGGTGCAGGTGGTGAAACAGATGAAACCGCTCAACCGCAACATCGAACGCTTCATCGGCTCAGACAACCAGGAGATTCGACGCGAGTACAACGTATTGCGCCGGCGCATCCTCAAGGTAGTGCGTGAAATTCACCGCATCGGCTCTTCTGAACACCTGGAGGAACATCTGCAGAAGATAAAACTTCAGCGCGCCAAGGCTGAAGAGCTGGACGTGCTGGAGAGCGGGCGGATCCAGAAACTGATCATGAAGGGTGAGATCAGCGATCGCATGGCCAGCTCCCTGATCAACGACAGCGCCAACGCCAGGCGCATCACCCAGATGCTGGTAGACATCTCCACGGTGCTCTATTCACCGACCGATACCCAGATCGCTGAGATCGACGCTCAGCAAACACCGGAGGAAAAAACGCTGGAGGAGGCCAGCACCAAGAACTGAAGAAGGATTATTTGCCAGCCCGCACCAGGCCGCCGAGCCCGATCTGTTCCAAGGCGTTATTCAACAGCTCACTGACCTCAGCCGGCCGCTCACAACGCAACGCTGCCTGCAACAACTCTCTGGCCCGAGCCCGGCTCACCGAGCGCACCACCCGCTTCACCCGCAACAGGGAGCCGGCGCTCATGCTGAGGGTGTGTACCCCCATCCCCAGCAGCAGTAGCACCGCCGCCGGATTACCGGCCATCTCACCGCAGACGCTTACCTCCCGGTTAAACCTCGCCGCCCCCTCCAGCACCTGGATCAGCGCCTGAATCACCGCAGGATGGAGATCATCATAGAGCGCCGCTACATGAGAATTATTGCGATCCACCGCCAACAGGTACTGGGTCAGATCGTTGGTGCCGACGGAGAGAAAGTCGACCCGCCGCGCCAGCGCCTCCACCTGATAGACCGCGGCAGGCACCTCGATCATCACCCCCACCTGGGGCATCTGCACCACAAAACCCTCATCGATCAACTCATCCCTGGCACGCTGGATTAGCAACAGCGCATCGTCCACCTCACTCACGGTGCTGATCATCGGCAGCAGGATGCGCAGATTATCCAGGCCGCTGGCGGCTCGCAGCATGGCGCGCACCTGGGTGAGGAAAATCTCCGGATGATCCAGCGAGATACGGATGCCGCGCCAGCCGAGAAATGGATTCGACTCGTTGACCGGAAAATAGGGCAACGGCTTGTCGCCACCAATATCCAGGGTACGGATGGTAACCGGGCGAGGTGCGAAGGTCTCCAGCACACTTCGGTAGTTGGCGGTCTGCACCGACTCACCGGGGAAGCTGTCACGCACCATGAACGGCACCTCGGTGCGGTAGAGGCCGATCCCGGCCGCCTCAGCCAGCCCCAGGCTGCTCATCTCCGACACCAGCCCGGCATTCATGTGCAGCGGCACCTCAACCCCGTCGGTGGTCTCGGAGGGGAGCGCCCGGATCGACTCCAGCTCCTGGCTCAGCGCCCGATCCTCATCGGCGAGGCGCTGATACTCCTTCTGTACCGAGGAGGCGGGGGAGATATAGACCCGCCCACGATAACCATCCACGATCAGACGGCGCCCATCGACCCGCCCCACCGGCAGATCTCTGGCACCCATCACCGCTGGCACCCCCATGGCACGGGCCAGGATCGCCACATGGGAGAAGCTGGCACCTTTCGCCGAAACGATACCCGCCAATCGCCCCTCGGGCACCTCAGCCAACTGCATGGCGCTGACCTCCTCCCCCACCAGAATGGTACCGGGCTGATACTCTATCGGTTCAGAACGCGCCTGTTGCAGATGCATCAGGATACGCCGCCCCAGATCGCGTACATCCGAGGCGCGTTCACGCAAATAGACATCGTCCATCGCATCGAACACCTTGGCGTGCTCTTCGATGGTCTGACGCAACGCCCCGGCAGCCCAGTTGCCAGCGTGGATGCGCTCCACCGTCTTGCCAATCAAGGAGTCGCTACCGAGCATCATCAACCAAGCATCGAACAGCGCCCGGTCCTCCGCCGGCAGGCTCTCATCGACCCGGTCCGCCAGCGCCATCATGTCTTCGACCACCGCCGCCACTGCGCTGCGAAACTCATCCTCATCCACGTCGGAATCGACACAGGGGCGGTCGGGAATCGCTCTCAGATCGGCTGGCGGGTAGACCACCACAGCATGCCCCAGGGCGACACCTGGCGCACCAGAGCGACCTTTGAGAAAGCGGGTGAGCGGCGCCTCATCTTCGATGATAACCAGGTCGCCACTAGTCTGCGCATGGATGATCGCCCCCGCCAGCTGCGCCGCTAGAGTGAAGAGGAAGGTCACCTCATTATCGTCAAAACTGCGCTGTTCGAACTGACGCACCACCAGCACCCCGAGCACGCGCCGGTTCTGAATGATCGGCACACCAAGAAAGCCGCTGAAGTGGGTCTCGCCGGTCTCGCTGACAAACAGGTAACGATTGTGGTTCGGCGCATCCGCCAGATTGACCGGCTCGGCCCGTTCGCAGACCAGCCCGATCAGGCCGCGATGCAACGGCAGACGTACCTTGCCCACCGACTCAGTCGCCAGGCCATCAGTAGCGCGCAACACATGTTCGCGGCGCTCAAAATCGGTTAGATAGACAGAGCAGACATCCGCCGTGATCGCGGACTTCACACGCGAGACGATGATATCCAGTGCCGAACCCAGATCGGCAGCACCGTTTACCTCATTGACAATCCGATGGAGGGTCCCGAGCATCAACTCCCTATCTGGTTAAGGCCCGCCAGTCCATTGAGACGAGGCCTGGTGTAAGAACTCAGCGCCGGTTCTGGCGCAGATAGTTGGAGTGGCTGCGCACCGGCACCCCATCGGGATAGAGCAGCGGCGCCAACTCCTCAAGGGCCCGGGTATAGACGTTGCGTTTGAAGTAGATCACTTCCCGGATTGGCTGCCAGTATTTTACCCAGCGCCAGTTGTCAAACTCAGGGGTTCCGGTCGTGTCGAAGCAGAAGGCTTCTTCACCACAGTCGATCTTGAGTAGAAACCAGACCTGCTTCTGCCCGATGCAGCGCGGCTGGCAGTTCTTTCGAATGTAACGCTTCGGCAGTCGGTAGCGCAACCAGCCGCGGGTGGCGCCGAGCAACTCGACCTGGTCCTCCGTAAGGCCGATCTCCTCCTCCAACTCGCGGTACATCGCCTGCTCTGGTGTCTCATCAGAATCAATACCGCCCTGGGGGAACTGCCAGGAATTCTGCCCAATACGGCGCCCCCAGAACAGCTGGCGATTGCCGTTACAGAGGATAATGCCAACGTTGGGTCGGAAACCGTCGGTGTCGATCACAATAGCGCCGCTAGTCTTTGATGTTGCCCGGATTTTTCCACAATCAACCTGAACCGGCAAGCCGCCACAGGATCAGTCTTTGCTTATAAACAACTTTCCTGTAGTGTTTTCCGCCTTCCTCCGCACAAGATCAGGACTGACCTATGGCGCTCGCCCTCTTCGACCTCGACAACACCCTGCTGTTGGGTGATTCCGACTATCTCTGGGGCCGTTTCCTGGTAGAACAGGGCATAGTCGACGGCGACTACTACGAACAGGAAAACGAGCGCTTTTATAAGGAGTACAAGGAGGGTCGACTCGACATCTTCGAGTTCCTGCGCTTCTCCCTGCGCCCTCTGCGCGAGCATGCACCAGAACAGCTGCAGGCTTGGCGGGAGGAGTTTCTCACGCAGAAAATCGATCCGATCATCAGCGATGCGGCACAAGCACTGCTGCAGAGACATCGCAAGGCCGGTGATGAGCTGCTGATTATCACCGCCACCAACTCGTTCGTCACCCGCCCGATCGCTGAACGTTTCGGCGTGCAGCAGCTGATCGCCACCGAACCGGAGCAGATCGACGGCCACTACACCGGCGAAGTAGCGGGGGAACCCTGCTTCCAGGCGGGCAAGGTCCGGCGGCTGCAGCAGTGGATGGCAGACCACCAGCTCGACCTGCGTGACAGCTGGTTCTACAGCGACTCACACAACGACCTGCCGCTGCTGGAACAGGTCGACCACCCGGTGGCGGTGGACCCGGACCCAAGCCTGGCCGAGACCGCCCGGCAGCGCGGTTGGCCGGTAATCAGCCTCAGAGAGTGAAGCCCCCTCTGCCGATCAGACCAGCGCAGGTCGGATAATCGTCCATAATCAGAGGGACAAGCACCACACACGAGGCAAGGCAAAAGCATGGGGATGTTCGACCGTCACGTTAAACAGCAGCAGACCAACCGCAACGTCTTCTTCATCGTCCTGATCGTGCTGATCGGGGCCGTGATCTGGGCACTGCAAAACGCCGAACAGCCACCGGAAAAAGGAATCACCCTCACCCCCAAAGAGTACATCGAACTGGTAGAGCGCAAAAAAGCGGCGCGCATTGAAGCGCAACAGCTCGAACAGGCAGCCCAGGAACGGGCCCGGCGCGCCGAGCAGACCATCAGGCAGATACCTCAGCGCTGACAGAGCGAGCGTTCGTCCGGATGCTCCACCGCATCCACAATGGCATTGACAAACACCCCCAGCTCCTCCGGCGTCACCGCCTCCAGCAGCCGGTTCATCAGCAGCGGATCGATCGCCGCCTGCACCTGCCGACCATCTTTCAGGGTCACATTAATGCCGGTGGTATGCACCTGCTGCGCCCCCTCCTCCTCCGTCACCAGCGCCTCATTGTAGGCAAGCATCTCATCGTAGAAGGCCTCGATACGCGCATCCAGCTCGTCGTCCAGGTCCTCCGGCAGCCCCACCACCCACTCCTCAGGGCCGTGAGAGATAATCGGAGCCAGCTTCTGTTCATCAAGAAACTCAATAAAACGCCGCCAGGGGCGCTCGTCGAAAAAGATATACTCAAGCATGTCGAGGATCAGCCTTGTTCACACGCAGACACCTTAATAGAAAACCTTAGCCGGAGATAGATAGCCGATGAAACTGACCAGCCAGAGCCTCACCGATAGCGCACCAATCGCCCGCCGTTTTGCCTTCTGCCAAGCCGACCCCACCAGCCATGTCAGCCTGGCCGACAACATCAGCCCCCATCTCGCATGGGACGAGATACCGCAGGGAACTCGCTCATTCGCCCTGATCTGCCACGACCCGGACGTGCCCAGCCGCGCCGACGACGTCAATCAGGAGGGGCGCCAAGTACCCGCTGACCTGCCGCGAGTCGACTTCTTCCACTGGGTGCTGGTCGACATCCCCGCTGACTGTCGGGAGCTGGCCGAAGGCGCCGACTCCAGCGAGATCACCCCCCGCGGCAAATCCCCGCGGGGAGGACCAGCCGGCTCCCGCCGCGGCCTCAACAACTACACCGACTGGTTCAGTAGCGATGCCGAAATGGAAGGCCAATACTTCGGCTACGATGGCCCCTGCCCGCCCTGGAACGACAGCATCCCGCATCACTATCACTTCACCCTCTACGCGCTGGACATCGAACACTGCCCTGTCGAAGGTAACTTCGGCGGGCCTGAGGTGCGTGAGGCGATTAAGGGGCACATCCTGGCCGAGGCAAGGCTCACCTGTACCTACAGCATGAACCCAGAGGTGCCGGCCTGAAACCCAACCAGGAGATTCACATGGAAGCGAATACGAGTTACCACCACTACTGGGGCAAGGCGGGAGAGAAGGAGAGCCGGGCCTGCCACCTGTTGCCCTACCATTGCCTGGATGTGGCGGCAGTGGGCCAGCGGTTACTGGAGCAGCATCAGCCAATCCGACGATCACTCTGCCGCCTCACCGGACTCGGCGAAGATGAACTAATCCGCTGGACGGTATTTTTTCTCGCCCTGCACGACATCGGCAAGTTCGCCACCAGCTTCCAGCAACTACGGCCCGACCTCGCCCCCAACCACCAGCCCACCAAGGGCTACAGCCGGCATCACGACACCCTCGGCTACGACATCTGGAAATCACGCCTGAAACCCAGGCTTCAGGAACAGGGCGTGCTGCCCCACCGACGGCGCGGCCAGATCCCCGCCGACTACTGGATGCTGGCGGTCACCGGCCACCACGGCCAGCCGCCGGAACTAACCGAATGGCTGCGGATCGACCACTTCACCCCTGCCGATGAGCAGGCGCTGCTGGCCTTCGCCGATGATGCCCGTCAACTGCTGCTACCCGACGCCCTCCGCTTTCCCGACCTCACCACCGACCGCATGAAGGCCGCCTCCTGGTGGCTAGCGGGGTTCGCCGTACTCTGTGACTGGATCGGCTCCAATGCCGACTATTTTGGCTACTGCTCCAAGGCGATCAGCCTGGCCGACTACTGGGACAAAGCCCTGCAACAGGCAGACCAGGCCCTCGCCAGCTGCGAACTCTTCCCCGCTCACCCCAGCGCAGAACTGTCACTGCAACAGCTCATCCCCGGCGCAGACGACCCACAGGCCACACCGCTCCAGCAACAGGTAACGCAACTGCCCCTGGGGGACGGCCCCCAACTCTTCATCCTCGAAGACGTTACCGGCGCCGGCAAGACCGAAGCCGCGCTGCTGCTGGCCCACCGCCTGATGAGCAGAGGCAGTGCCAATGGCCTCTACTTCGGCCTGCCGACCATGGCCACCGCCAACGCCATGTATGACCGCCTCGGTGACAGCTACCGCCAACTCTACGGCGAGGCTAGCACCCCCTCCCTGGTGCTGGCCCACAGCGCCCGTAATCTCTCAGCGCGGTTCCACCAGTCGCTGATCCCCGCAACCCACCACCCCGAGAGCGGCTACCATCACGACGACCCACCCCCTGCCTCCACCCACTGCGGCCAGTGGCTCGCTGACCACCACAAGAAGGCCCTGCTGGCGGAGATCGGCGTCGGCACCATCGATCAGGCCCTGCTCGGCATCCTCCCCAGCCGCCACCAGTCCTTGCGCCTGCTGGGGCTGCTCGGCAAGGTGTTGCTGGTGGACGAGGTCCACGCCTGCGACGCCTACATGCAGCAACTGCTCTGCCGCCTGCTCACCGCCCAGGCGATGGCCGGTGGCAGCGCCATCCTGCTCTCCGCCACCCTGTCCCAGCGGCAGCGCCAGGCGCTGATCGACGCCTTCAGCGATGGATTGAGCCAACATCCTCTCGAACCGCAACAAACAGCCTACCCCCTGCTCAGCCACTACAACGGCGAACAGATCCGGGAATATCCCCTCGCCACCCGCCCCAGTGTGCGGCGGCGTGTGGTGGTCGAATTCGTCCACGAGATCGACGCCATCACCGCCATCCTGAAAGAGGTCGTCGCCAACGGTGAGTGCGCCTGCTGGATCCGCAACAGCGTGGCCGATGCACGGGAGGCCTGGCAACAGCTCAAAGCCGATCACCCCGAGTGGCAGATCGAACTCTTCCACGCCCGCTTCGCCCTAGACGACCGGCTCAACATCGAACAGCAGGTGGTGGCCCGCTTCGGCCCTAACAGTGGCGAAGAGGCGCGCCGGGGCCGCCTCCTCATCGCCACCCAGGTCGTGGAGCAGTCTCTCGACCTCGATTTCGACCGACTCATCAGCGACCTGGCCCCCATTGACCTACTGATCCAGCGGGCAGGCCGCCTCCACCGCCACAGCCGCGCCCCCCAGGGTAACCGCATCGACGGTGACGACCGGCGCGGCCAGCCCACCCTTACCCTCCACACCCCCGAGTGGACGGAGACGCCCGACAGCGACTGGTTCAAGGCGACCTTCCCTCGAGTCGCCCCCATCTACCCCGACCACGGTCAGCTCTGGCTCGGCATGAAACGGCTGTATGAACGGGGCGGCTTCGCCATGCCGGAAGATGCCCGGGGGCTGATCGAAGGGGTCTATGGCGAAGAGGCTGAACCCCCCGAGGGATTACTGGCGGTCAGCTTGGGAGCCGAGGGCGACGACAAGGCCGCCGCCAGCTTCGCCATTCAAAACGCCCTCAACCTCCCATCCGGCTACTCCCGGGAAGACGCCTGGAACTGGATCGATGACACCAAGACCCCCACCCGCCTCGGCGAGGAGAGCACCACCGTCTGGCTCGCTCGCTGGCGGGAGAGGCGGCTCGAACCCTGGTGCGACGAGGGCGACTTCCGTTGGCAACGCAGCAGTCTCAGCCTGCGCAGCGCGCTTATATCAGAATCGATACCGAACGATGAAATCACGCAGTCGGCTATCGACGCCTGTCTGGAGAGTCTGCCCGCCAAGGGCAAGTGGGGGGTTCTGCTGCCGCTAATTGAACAATCCCCTGGTCAGTGGCAGAGTATTGTGCGGGACGCAAAGGGCGACACATCCGCCCTCTACTACACCCCGGAAACCGGCCTCACCACCGCACGGGAACAACAGGCCATGGAGGACAAGGAATGAACCTGATCGACGACCCCTGGATACCCATCCGCCGCGCCAGCGGCCACGAAACACTCATCGCCCCCTGGCAGATCACCGAATCGGCCGACCCGATCATCGCCCTCGCCGCCCCCCGCCCCGACTTCAACGGTGCCCTGCTGCAATTCCTGATCGGGGTACTGCAGATTGCCTGCCCACCAGAAAGCGACGACAAGTGGGAGCAATGGCTGGAAAACCCGCCCTCACCAGCCAGCCTCAAACAACACTTCGAACCATTCGCCGATTCTTTCAATTTGATGGGGAATAGCCCTCTCTTCATGCAGGCTTTCGAGCCGTTGAATGGCGATGAGAAACCGATTGCCAACCTGCTGATCGACGCCCCGGGCGCACAAACTCTGAAACAAAACGCCGACCACTTCATCAAGCGCGGTGGCATTAAAAAACTCTGCCCCTGCTGTGCCGCCACCGCCCTCTTTACGCTACAGACCAATGCCCCCGCCGGCGGCGCAGGACACCGCACCTCCCTGCGCGGCGGCGGCCCGCTGAGCACACTAATTGCCCTTGACCCTGCCGGCAGCCAGCTCGACAACACCCTCTGGCGGGCCTGCTGGCTCAACGTACTGGAAAAAAGCGTAATTGGTGGGCTTGGAGACGGCACCCCAAAGAAACCGGAGGCCACCTTCCCCTGGCTCGCCGCCACCCGCACCAGCGAGGCAAAGACAGGCCAGGACACCACCCCGCTGGATGGGCACCCGCTGCAGATGTACTGGGGCATGCCGCGCCGAATACACCTCAACTGGCAAACCACTGAGGATGGTCGTTGCGATCTCTGTAACCGGGCATCGAACCAACTGGTCAGCGACTACATTACACAAAACTACGGCATCAACTACAACGGCGCCTGGGTCCATCCCCTCAGCCCCCACGTTGCCAACAAGGAGGGAGGACTACTGCCGCAACACGCCCAACCCGGCGGACTCAGCTACCGCCACTGGCTTGGTCTGGTCTGGTCAGCAAACAGGAAAATCGACAACCGGCACAGGTGGTCAGCACCTTTCTCTCTTACCGGAAACTGCCTGAGGAACAATTTCGCCTGCACACCTTCGGCTACGACATGGACAACATGAAGGCCCGCTGCTGGTACGAAACCACCTTCCCCCTCTACCCACTCGATGATGCCATCCGCGAAACTTTCACCCAGCGCACCAAACAGCTGATAGAGGCCGCGACCGATACTGCCGGCGTCACCCGCAGCTGCATCAAAGAGGCTTGGTTCAAGCGCCCCAGTGAAGCCAAGGGAGACACCGCCTTTCTAACCGAAGCCTTCTTCAGCCACACCGAAAGTGCCTTCTATGCCCATCTGCAACAGCTCAAACAGCAACTGCAAGCAGGGAAGGATGGCAAGGCGCTGCTGGATGTCTGGCACGGGGAGCTGAAAAAGGCCGCGCTCGACCTGTTCGACTACTGGACCAGCCGGGGCGACTTCGAGGCAGTCAACCCGCGCCGTATCGCCCAAGCCCATCGAAGACTCAACAACTGGCTGCACGGCAAGAAGCTGAGAACCCAGATTCTGGAATTGCCAAAGCACAAGGAGAAAGCCGCATGAGCCTCACCCTGAACAAGGAGTCACACGCCACCGAGATCCTCATCCAATGGTGGCAGGGACTGGAGAACAACAAAGGCACAAGGGCGGAACTGCGTCGCTGCACCAGCCCCGATAAAGTGATGTTCCAGCCCGCCTTCCAACGCCTCTGCCAGCGGCTGAAACCAGAGCCGCAGGAACAGCGCCAACTCGCCAGCGTGGTCGGTCTGCTGGCTCATGTGCGGCACACCACCGGGCAGAAGCTCGCCTATCAGATGGCGGGCAACCCCCCTGTCGTCAGCGAACTGCGCTTCCGTCGCCTGCTGCAACGGGACCGGACCGACCTCTACGGCGCCATGATCCGCATCCTACGCATGCTCGACCACAGGGCCAACCTGCCTGACCTGATCAGCTCGGTCTTCTACTGGGGCGACAAGGTCAGAAAAGACTGGGCCTTCTACTACTTTCCCAACACCCCAGAAAAAGCCGCAGGCTGATTGGCCAGGGATCGGAGTCAATTTTGGCTCCTCCCTTAACTAATGACAGCAATACTCACGAACAAAATTGACTCCGACCCCGGACACAAAGCAACAAGGAAGAAACCATGACTCAATTCGTACAGCTCCACCTGCTCACCTCTTACCCACCCGCCAACCTCAACCGGGACGACCTGGGCCGCCCCAAAACCGCCATGATGGGCGGCGCCAACCGGCTGCGGGTCTCATCTCAGAGCCTGAAGCGGGCCTGGCGCACTTCCGACAGCTTCGAGCAGGCGCTCAAGGACCACCTTGGCACTCGCACCAAGGAGATGGGGCCAAAAATCTACCAATCGCTGATCGACAAAGACGTGTCTGGAAAAAAGGCGATGGATTGGGCCAAACAGATCGCCGGTCAATTCGGCAAGCTGAAGAGCCTCTCGAAAAAGGAGCTGGAAGCCGTCAAGCAGATGGAAGAGCCAGAGAAAACCGCCAAGCTAATGGTTGAACTGGAGATCGAACAACTCGCCCACTTCAGTCCTGAGGAGCTGGCCGCCATCGACGCCCTGGTGGACGAACTGGCCGCCTCCGGCGAGGCCCCCACCCAGGAACGGCTCGCCCTGCTGCGGGAGCGTCACACCGCCGCCGACATCGCCCTGTTCGGCCGCATGCTCGCCTCCAGCCCCAAATACAACACCGAGGCCGCCGCCCAGGTGGCCCACGCCATCAGCGTCCACAAAGTGACGGTGGAAGACGACTTCTTCACCGCGGTGGACGACCTGAACAACGGCGAAGAGGACATGGGGGCCGGCCACATGGGCGAGACCGAGTTCGCCGCCGGACTCTTCTATCAATACATCTGCATCGACCGGGATTTGCTCAGAAAGAACCTCTCCGGCGATACGGAGCTGGCGGACAAGACTCTCGACGCACTGATCCGAGCCGCCGCCACCGTCGCCCCCGGCGGCAAGCAGAACAGCTTCGCCTCCCGGGCACGAGCCTCCTACATCCTCTGCGAACGGGGCGAGGCCCAGCCCCGCTCCCTCTCCGTCGCCTTCCTCAAACCGGTGGCCGGTCAGGATCTGCTCACCAACGCCATCGACGCCCTGGAACAGACCCGGGAGCGGATGGACGCGGTCTACGGCGATGGTATCGAGAACCCGGCGCGCCTCAATGCCCGGACCGGCGAGGGGAGCCTCGACGCCATCATCGCCTGCGCCACCGGAGACTAGATCATGGCCGACTATCTGCTCTTCCGTCTCTACGGCCCGATGGCCGCCTGGGGCGACACCGCAGTGGGCGAGTTCCGCCCCAGCCACGGCCACCCCACCCGCACCGGGGTGCTCGGGCTGGTCGCTGCCGCATTGGGCATCACCCGGGACAATGAGGCACAGCTGCTGGCACTCGACCGGGGCTGCCGCATCGCCGTGCGCCTCGACACCCCCGGTGAACTGCTGCGCGACTACCACACCACCCAGGTGCCGCCGCAGCAGCGCAAGGTACGTCACTACACCCGCCGGGACGAACTCAACGCCGACAAGCTGCACACCATCCTCTCCCAGCGCGACTACCGCACCGACACCGCCGCCAGCATCGCCCTGAGCCTGGCCACAGACGCCAAGATCAGTCTCGACAGGATCAAACACGCTCTGCAACGTCCAGCCCTGCCCCTCTACCTAGGCCGGAAGTCCTGTCCTCTGGCACTGCCGCTCGCCCCGGAAATCATCATCGCCGACAGCCTCAGCAGCGCTTTCGCTGCCTACCCCGACAGCCTCACCCAGCTCGATGAGATTACCCAGAAGAGCCATGCCTATGGTGATGCCCTCCCCCGCCCAGATCTGATCCGTTTTTTCTGGGAAGAAAGCGAACCCGCCCCCGGCATGCAGACAGAGATGATCTACCCACGCCGCGACTGCCTACGCAGCCGCAGGCGCTGGCAGTTCGATCCACGCAATGAATGTTATGCCGCGCAACCCCTCAAGGAGGACAACAGCTAATGTTCATCAGCCAAATCCGCCTGCGGCCAGACACCGCCCCAATGCACCTCGCCCAGCAGTTCGACAACTCATCTACCTACCGGGAACACCAGCTCATCTGGCAGCTCTTCCCCCGCGATCCAAACGCCGAGCGCGACTTTCTGTTTCGTGCCGAAAAAAGGAACGGAACCCAGCGCTACCTGCTGCTCTCGCAACGCCAGCCGGAGGCCGACCCGGCGATCTGGCAGATCGAGACAAAAACGTACCGCCCCAGACTCCACAGCGGCCAGCGGCTCGCCTTTCAGCTACGCGCCAACCCGGTTGTCACACGCAAAAACGCACAGGGACGATCAAGCCGCCACGACATCGTCATGGACGCAAAAAAACAGATCGGCTGGAGCACACTTCCTACCGCCGAGCGTCCCCACCTGCCGACGCTGATCCAGCAGGCAGGTGAGCGCTGGTTGGCCGAACGACTTGCCCGCCATGGGGCCAATCTCGAAGCGGTGCGTGTCGACGGCTACCAGCCCCAGAACAGCCACAAGAAGGGGGCAAAAAAACCGATCACCCATAGCAGCCTGGATTTCGAGGGCACCCTGCAGGTGGAAGACCCCGAGCCATTCACCCAACTGCTCTATACCGGTCTTGGCCCCGCCAAGGCCTTCGGCTGCGGCTTATTGCTCGTCCGCCGCCTCTAGATCATACTCAAGGAAGATCTCAAATGACCTCCAACACCATGAGCAAAATCACCCAAGCCGATATTGATGCCATGCCGATCGACACCAAGCTGGCGCTTGTCGAAGCCATCTGGGATTCAATTGCCACCTCACCAGAAGCAGTACCCGTACCACAATGGCACAAAGATATATTGGATAGACGTCTGGCTGACGAGAACGCTGAAACCGACTCTTGGGAAAACGTAAAAAAACGACTTGGCAAACAATGATCTTAATAATCCGCAAGGAAGCGGAGCAAGACATCTCTTCCGCAATACACTGGTACAACCAATAGCAGATTGGCGTAGGTGACTCACTCCTCACCGAGATCTATCGACTATTTGAGCAGATCATCGAAAACCCACGGATCTTTCCCGAAGTGCGCACAGACATTCATAGAGCGCTAACCCATCGTTTTCCGTATGCGGTTTATTACCAGCCAACTGCAAACAAAATCACTATCCATGCCGTACTGCACCAGAAACGTTCTCCGTTAGGCTGGAGCGACCGATAAACCATGCTGCCGCCACTCAAACCCATCGCCATGAAGGAACGGATCTCCATGCTCTTCATCGAATACGGTGAGATCGACGTACTCGACGGCGCCTTCGTCGTCATCGACAAGACCGGCGTGCGCACCCAGATCCCGGTTGGCAGCGTCGCCTGCCTGATGCTCGAACCCGGCACCCGGGTCTCCCACCGCGCCGCCGCCCTCGCCGCCCGGGTCGGCACCCTGCTGGTCTGGGTCGGCGAGGCGGGTGTTCGGCTCTACGCCTCCGGCCAGCCCGGTGGGGCACGCTCCGACCGGCTGCTCTACCAGGCCAAGCTTGCCCTGGACGAAAAGGCCCGCCTCAAGGTGGTGCGCAAGATGTACGCCCTGCGCTTCGGTGAAGAGCCACCAGCCAAACGTAGCATCGATCAACTACGCGGCATTGAGGGGGCGCGGGTGCGCAAGACCTACCAACTGCTCGCCAAGCGTCACGGCGTCAGCTGGAAGGGCCGCAGCTACGACCCCAGCCAATGGGACAAAAGCGATCTGCCCAACCTCTGCCTCAGCGCCGCCACCGCCTGCCTCTACGGCATCACCGAAGCAGCCGTGCTGGCCGCCGGCTACGCCCCAGCGGTAGGCTTCATCCACACTGGTAAGCCACTCTCCTTTGTCTACGATATCGCCGACGTCTTCAAATTCGACAGCGTGGTGCCCATCGCCTTCCAGATCGCCGCACGAGCGCCGGCACAACCCGAGCGTAAAGTCCGCCTCGCCTGCCGCGACCACTTCCGCCAAAGCAAACTGCTCGGGAAGATCATCCCGTCCATCGAAGAGATTCTGGCCGCCGGCGAACTGCCCCCCCCCAAACCACCGACGGACACTCAGCCCGTCGCCATCCCCGAAGAGAAAGGACTGGGAGATGTTGGTCATCGCAACTGAAGCCATCCCACCCCGGTTGCGCGGTCGCCTCGGCGTTTGGCTAGTAGAGGTCCGCGCCGGCATCTACGTCGGCAACCCCTCGGCCCGGCTGCGTAACTTCATCTGGGAACAGGTGGAAGAAGGACTCGAGAACGGCAACGCCATCATGGCCTGGAGCACCAACACCGAATCGGGCTACGACTTCAAAACCCTTGGTACGAACCGCAGAATCCCCGTCGACTTCGACGGCATCCGCCTGGTTGCATTTCTTCCCGAAACGGAAGAAAAAAATGCTCTTTAACAACCTGGAAATGACCTTCAAGCACCTCGATTGGAAACCATCCGATCGGCCAAAAAGATCGGTAGAACTCAACACGGTGATTTTTCTTATCTCTATCAAATAGATAGAATAAGAGTGTTCCCCGCACCCGCGGGGATGAACCGGGCTGGTGGTGCTGACGATGGCGATCATCCACGTGTTCCCCGCACCCGCGGGGATGAACCGAACATTAACTGCTTGCCTTTCGGCTTTTTTGTGTGTTCCCCGCACCCGCGGGGATGAACCGCCACCCCGGAGATAGTTACCGATTCCTGGCGGGTGTTCCCCGCACCCGCGGGGATGAACCGGCAATTGCCAAGATTGGCTTTGCCCTGGTACTGTGTTCCCCGCACCCGCGGGGATGAACCGTGGTCGTTTCGTGCTGGCTACGGGGTTGGGTCGTGTTCCCCGCACCCGCGGGGATGAACCGATTCCGGGCCGCAAATATCCGACGGCTTAGAAGTGTTCCCCGCACCCGCGGGGATGAACCGCATTCTTTCCGTTCTGGCGGATGATCCATGTGGTGTTCCCCGCACCCGCGGGGATGAACCGGTCAATATTCCGCGCCCACAAAGGCGTTATTGGTGTTCCCCGCACCCGCGGGGATGAACCGGCACTCGGCCAGTCGACGGACATAGGTGCGATGTGTTCCCCGCACCCGCGGGGATGAACCGCATCAATGAGCGCCAGTGTTCTGACGCCGTAAGTGTTCCCCGCACCCGCGGGGATGAACCTTTTGGACTGCCTCGTATCCCTTGATAATCGCCGTGTTCCCCGCACCCGCGGGGATGAACCGACTTACGATCTGATTGCCTCGCGTAATAACTGATGTTCCCCGCACTCGCGGGGATAGGCCCGGAGTGTCGATTATCTCCGCTACTGAATCTGTGGTTCCCCCGCACCCGTGGCACGTCACCAGCTGCGAAACTAGCTACACGTTTAACCGCAAGGCGGCACAGCGCCTACATTTCGCTCTGTATGATCACTAATCTGCTGACACTCTCGTTCGTCACCTTTTGGGGCATTGCGGCTTCTCTGGCTGTATGGAGGTTCTTTTTGCCCCCGCCCTGCTAATGTTGATCGGCTGGCAGTTCAGCTCTCGCTAAGGCTCATCTGCCCCCTCATCAAGAGCCGAACAACCTCAGGCAATCTCCGCGCCGGGCTTTCCTCAGCTGTGGGATCAACCAAGTCCGCCCCATATTCCCTTCTTGAAGCGAGGTCACTCTCCGGGTACAGGCCGAACCCGCCTCGCCACCTCCAGCGCCCGTTCGCGGGCCTGTTCCACACTCTCAGCGCGGGCCAGCGCCACGCCCATGCGGCGTCGGGTAAAGGATTGGGGTTTGCCGAACAGGCGCAGGTCGCTACCCGGTATCTGCAGCGCCTCAGCCACACCCTCGAAGGCGATCCCTTTCGCCTCCAGCCCGCCGTAGATCACGGCGCTGGCAGCATTCTCCCTAAGGCTGGTATCTACCGGTAAGCCGAGAATGGCGCGGGCATGCAGTTCAAATTCATTCTGGTACTGGCTGGCCATGGTGACCATGCCGGTGTCATGGGGGCGTGGGCTGACCTCCGAGAACCAAACCTGCTCAGCGCGAATGAACAGCTCCACGCCGAAGATGCCACGCCCGCCCAGGGCGCTGGTGACCTGCTGCGCGATCTGCCGCGCCTTCTCCAAGGCCTGCGCACTCATCGCCTGTGGCTGCCAGGACTCCACATAGTCCCCCTGGTCCTGACGATGGCCGATGGGTTCGCAAAAGTGGGTTGCAATGCCTCCCTCCCCATCTGCAGCACGCACCGTCAGCAGGGTGATCTCATAGTCGAACGCGATCATCGCCTCGACGATCACCCGGCCATGCTGCACCCGTCCGCCGCGCATCGCATAGTTCCAGGCCGACTCCAGATCCTCCGGTCCGTGCAATGTCGACTGCCCTTTGCCGGAGGATGACATCACGGGCTTAACGATACAGGGGTATCCCACCCCACCATCGATCGCCTGCTGCAACGCCTCCAGGCTCTCGGCGAACGAGTAACCTGAGGTGGGCAGGCCAAGTCCTTCGGCGACCAGCCGACGTATCCCCTCGCGATTCATGGTCAGCTGGGCGGCGCGTGCCGTCGGGATCACCTCCGCCAGCCCTTCGGTCTCGATGCGCGCCAGCTCATCGGTGGCAATCGCCTCGATCTCCGGCACGATCAGATGTGGGCGCTCCTGCTCCACCAGCGCCCGCAGTGCCGCCGGGTCGCTCATGTCGATGGCATACCAGCGGTGCGCCACCTGATGCCCTGGCGCATGCGGATAGCGATCCACCGCGATCACCTCTGCTCCAAGCCGCTGCAGGGAAATGATCACCTCCTTGCCCAGTTCGCCACTACCGAGCAGCATCACACGGGTTGCCGAGGCTGAGAGAGGGGTGCCGATCTGCATATTTTTCTCCGATTGGGTGAAGTCTCCCGGGAGCTTATCAACTCTTCTCGACTCACCTCCAGTTCCCCGTTTTTAAATCGCCGCCCAAACCACCCAGCTGCCTGATCTGGGCACCCCCACATATCTGGTATGAATTTCCTACACTCCGACCTGGTCGTAAAACGATCCACATTTATCACAGGTAAACACAAGGAAACCCGGGGCTTTTCCAAACGGCTATCGATATTATTTACACATTGATATTGGAGAAACCGACGCCTCCAGTGCGACCACAAGCAAGCTCGACTCTCCTGCACATTGAGCGCCTGCTCAATACCCCCATCGACTCACTGGCTGCGCAGTGCGAGCAGGATCTGGTTGCGCAACGCCTTCAGCAGGTTGAGTTTTTTCTTATCGATCTCAAGCGCATCGGGCTGCGGGTGATCCGCATAGATCAGTCCCAGCGGCCGACCGTTCAGCACCAATGGAAACAGCAGAAAAGAGCCGGCGTTGGAAATTTGTTTGTACCACTGCGGGATGTCCTGCTGCATTTTCTGCTCTGCAGTGTTGGCGATGTAGACATCTACCGCATTTTTCAGCGCCCCATGGAACACATCCACGCTGTATTTCATCGGAAAGCGGAACGCCTTGATGAACGGCTCCAAATCGTCCCCAAAGCCACTGCGCCCCATCACTTCACCACTCTGACGGTTGTACAACGCCAGTACCACACGGCGGAATCCCATCGAGCGGTACATAGTCTCCAACACCACATTGAACAGTTCGGAGATCTCACAATCCGCCACCATCAGACTGGTCACCTCCTGCAGTCCGTCCATCAGCAATGTCTCACTCTCCTGTGGCGTGATCAGGCTCTCCGCCGTCACTGCCTGCTCCACCCCCTCCTGCTCGTTACTGCCATTGAGGATACGGGTCTCTGTCAGGCCATCCGGAAGCGTCGCACCGCCACCCGGCTGAGCATCGCCCACGGGCTCGGTTGCTGGCGGTTTGCCACTGCCGGAGACAATCTTGCTGACAAAGCCCTGCGAGATATCGCTGTTCAGTACCTTGGCATAGGCCTTGAATTCATCCATCGCGTTGCGACTCAGGTGAAGAAAGGTTTTGCGATCAAAACCGAGGCCCTTTCGATAACGCTCCAGCAACCTGCTGACAGCCTGACTGTCGCCGATTCCCTGTTCTGCCATCAGTCGGGTGGCATCCCCGGCGAAGGCGGCAAGCATGCGTCGCCGCTCGGTCTCACTCGTGGGCGGCCGATCCTCCTTCCAATGCTTCATTGCATCCGTCAACAAGTCGGGAAAATTCCACTGCCGGGCAATTTCGATACCGACAGTCTCAAAGCTGACCCCCAACACCTGGTGCTGCGCCTGGATTGGCTGCAACGACTCCAGCTGCTGCAGCCGCTCCACCTCGCGGCTCTCATCCGGCAGATAGAACGCCACCAGGATCCTGCCCAGATCCCGCAGCATAGCGGCCAGAAAGAACCCCTCCGTATCGTTCTCACCCTGCTGTCGGGCCAGCTGACTGGCGAACACCGCACTGAACATCGCAGCCGAGACCTGCTCCCGCAGCCGCTCCGCCTGCTGCTTGTCCCCCAGGTGCTCAAAAAAGATCAGCGAAGCTGCCAGTGAGCGGATCGCCTGGATACCGAGCACCACCACCGCCCGGGAGACAGTACCAATCTTGCCGGAGAATCTACCGTAGTAGGCAGAATTGACCACCTTCAGGATCTTGTTGGTCAGCGCAAAGTCTTTCACGATCACGCTCGCCATCTGCCCCGCATCCTTGCCACTCACCTGCGACATGGCATTGATCCGGCGTACCGACTGAGAGAGCACGGGGAAGTCGCTCTTGCGGCGCATCCGACGCAGCAAAAATTCGACCGTGCCATGGGCGCCATCCACCTCTTCTACCGGCTCGCCCTTGAGCGCCTCGAAGGCCTTGAGCATGTCACCGGCATCCGCGTAGCGCGCATCAGGATCCTTCTCCAACGCCTTCAAAACAAACCGGTCGAGGCGCTCATCCACCGCCTCATTGAAGCACGAGGGCGGCTGCACCCGGGCCTTGAGGATGCTGTCCAATACGATCTGCTGACTGCTGCCACTGAACACCGGCATCCCGGTGAGCATCTCATCCAGGATCAGACCGAGGGCAAAGACATCCCCCGGCGCTCCCACCTCACCGCGACTGATGTACTCAGGGGCCAGGTAACGCGGCGTGCCGATGCGCGACCGATCCCGCTCACGCCCCTCCGAAAGCAGACGGGCGATGCCAAAATCCATGATCTTGGCCACCCCATCCGGATTGATGATGATGTTGCCGGGCTTCAGATCCCGATGCACGATACCGGCTCGGTGCGCCTCCGCCATACCCTGAAGGATGCCGCGGAAGATATTCAGTGTCAGGGGTAGCTCCAGCCTGGCAGAACGGATCTGATCGCTGAGCAGCTCTCCCTCCACATACTCGAACACCATAAAGGGCAGACCGCGCTGCTCGCCGGCCTCGTAGATAGAGACGATGTTGGGATGCTGCAGCCGGCTCATGGCGCGCGCCTCGCCGCGCTGCGCCGACTCCTTTACCGAGCGATCGAGCAGCTTGATCGCGACCCGGCGCTGCAGCTGGGTATCGAAGCACAGATAGACCGTGCCCTGGGCCCCAGCCCCCAGCTTCTTGCCCACCTTGAAACGCCCGATCTGGTTTAGCGTCATCCACTTTCCCCTATAGCTCTGCCGGGTTATCGGCCATACAGGGGATTTCTTACCTTATTAACCTGGCAATTAAATATGGCACATGTATTGGTCGGGCTGTGCCCGACATTATCCTTGATTTCAATCGATGACACGCGGTGGCCACGGGCCACCCTATATCTATTTAATTGCCGGATTAATAGCGCCCCCGCTGCCACGCTTCGAGCTGCGCCAACAGTGCGGCACCATCCAGCTCAGGGGGAGAGGGTGTAGCGGCATCGATCACAATGCCGAGCAGTAGCAGGCGCTGCGGCAGCTCCCCCAAGGCTTGCGCCAGCGCCAACGCCTGCGCCACACCAAAACCATGCACTGCGTTGATCTGGCCAGGATCGGCCAGCTCCGCCAGATCGAGCCGGCGGATCTGCCCCGGCCGCCCCTCCGCCCGCAGCGCATCTAGCAACACCACCGACTCCTCCAGCCAGGGGATCAAGGCGCTGCCGGGACGGTCGAGACACACCACCTCCACATCCGGTAACTCCGCACCTAGCCATTCGGCGGCATGCCAAGCGACACGATCAGCGCCGAAGGGAGATCCGACTGCAATCACTCGCATTAGCGGCGGCGGACCTTCAGCGTCAGGAAGTGGGTCGCGCAGGAGATGCAGGGGTCATAGTTGCGGATCACCTGCTCAGCACGCAGGCGCAATGCCCGGTCATCCTGGTCTAGCCCCATCAGCGTCAGCGAATTGTGGATATCCTCCTCGATGCGCGCCTGATTCTGGCTGGTGGGGGGCACGATACGGCCACTCAACACCCGCCCCTGCTCATCCACGTCGTAGCGATGCCAGAGGATGCCACGCGGCGCCTCAGTGCAGCCAAAGCCGGTACCGGCGCGGGGCGTGAAGGGCAGTGCCGGCATCTCGGGCAGTTGGTAATCCTGCAGCAGCTCGACTGCCTCAGCGATCGCCAGATAGAGCTCCACCGCCCGCGCCAAGATACTGTGAAACATGTTGTGGCTGGGGACATGAATACCGCACTCATCCAGCAGTCTGCGCAGCCCAAGCGGCAGCTGATGAAAGTTGAGATTGAGCCTCGCCAGCGGCCCCACTAGATAGGATCTGCCCTCCAGTTCGGAGTGAAAGGCGGTGGAGTGGTCCATCTGCTTTTCGCGAAAATGGCTGGCGAACTGGTTGATCGGGATGTCGAGCCCCTGCCCGGAGATCAGCCGCCCCACACCGATGGCGTACTCATCTGGCGCACTCAGGGCGACACTGACAAAAGCCTGCTCATCCTGCGGGAAGTCGAGCCCAGCGCACCAACGCAACAGCGCCTCCGCCTCCAGCAGAGCCGCCTCCAGGCGACGCACCATCATCTCCACTGCAGCCGGCTCCGGCGCACGGTAGAAGCCGCCCACCCGCACCCCCACCGGATGCACCGAGCGGGCACCAAACAGCGCAATCAGATCATTGCCCAGGCTCTGCAGGCGCAGCCCACGGCGCACCACCTCGGGGTGATCCGCGGCCATCGCGATGGCGCTCTCATAGCCGAAGAAGTCGGGCGCGGCCAGCAGGTGGATATGCAGCGCATGGCTCTGCAGCCACTCACCGCAATACATCGCCCTGCGCATGCGCTTGATCCAGGGTGTCGGCTCGATGCCGAAGATGCTCTCAAAGGCCTGCACCGCACTCATCTGGTAGGCGACCGGACAGATGCCGCAGATGCGCGCCACCATGTCGATCACCTGGTCGCACTCGTAGCCTTCGATGAACTTCTCGAACAGCCGTGGCGGCTCAAAGATACGCAGCCGCAGCTGCTCGATCTTGCCATCAACGATATCGAGCTCCAGTGCGCCCTCGCCCTCGACCCGGGTCAGCACCGGCACATTGATGTGGATCTCGCGGGAGTCGCCCATACTCGTCATTCCTCTTCCGTCGCTCTGGCGCGCAACCGCACACCCGCCTCGGCAAACGTCGGCGCGCCAGCCTGGATGAAGAGAAAGCGCCGTGCGCTGGCTGCCTGATCCAGCCCCAGCTCACTGAAGCGCTGCGCCAGACTCTCATGGTGCACCGACTCCACCGGCCCGTAACAGCCGTAACAGCCCCGCCCCTGGGAGGGGCAGAGTGCGCCGCAACCAGCCAGGGTCACCGGTCCCAAACAGGGCTGACCGCTGCTCACCAGGGTGCAGACCAACCCCTGACGTTTGCACTCCATGCAGAGCGCACGCCGTTCCCGCACCGGCTCAACCCCGTTCAGCAGATCCCGCAGGGCGCGCAGCAGCTGGTTTGAATTGACCGGGCAGCCCGGCAACTCCAGGTCCACTTTGACATGTGCAGCGATGGCACCGGACTCCGGCAGGATCTCGATCTGTTCTGGCTGGGGATAGAGTGCCGCCATCCAGGCAGCCGCATCGGCCAGATTGCGCAGCGCCTGGATCCCGCCCGCGGTGGCGCAGGCGCCGATGCTGATCAGGTAGTCGCTATTCTTCCGCACCTGGCGAATGCGCTCGACATCCTCGGGGGTGGAGATGCTGCCCTCCACCAGCGCCAGATCGGCATGGGCAGTCGGATCACTGGGCCCTGCCTCGGCAAAGTGGACGATCTTGAGATAGTTTGGCAGCTCGAGCAGTGCCTCACCCAGATTGAGCAGGGCAAGCTGACAGCCATCACAAGAGCTGAATTTGTGCACTGCAAGGGTGGGTTTTGTTTCTCTCATCATCAAAACCCCTTTACGCCGAGGAAGTCTGCCACCTCCTCATAACTGAAGATCGGTCCGTCGTGGCAGACGCGCTTCGGGCCGATCTGGCAGTGCCCGCACTGACCGATGCCGCACTGCATGTTGCGCTCCATGCTCAGCCAGATGCGCCGGTCAGGCAGCCCTAGGTCGCGCAGCTGGGCAATGGCGGCAATCATCATCATCTCCGGCCCACACAGCATGGTGAGGGTCTTTTGGGTGCGCAGCTCCAACATCCCGATCAGCTCAGTGACCATGCCCTGCTGCCAGGGCCAATCCCGGCTTGTCACATCGGCAGCCAGGTGGACATGCACATCATGCTGCTGGGTCCACTGGTCATACTGGTCACGCCAGATCAGATCGTCACAGTGTTTGACCCCCTGCAGAATATAGATGCGACCAAACTGCTCACGCCGCCGCGGCAGGTAGCCGATCACCGACATCAGCGGCGCGCAACCTAAGCCGCCAGTAATCAGCAACAGATCCTTACCCTCGGCCTCGGCCAGCGGCCAGCCACGACCGAAGGGCCCGCGAATGCCTATCCGGTCGCCCGGCTTGAGGCTATGCATTTTGCGTGTCACCCGGCCCACCACACGGATGGTGTGGTCGAAGAAGTGGCTGTCCTGCGGATCGGAGACGATAGAGATCGGGATCTCGCCGACACCGAACAGCGACACCATGTTGAACTGCCCAGGCTTAAACTCGAACGCCTGCTGCTGATCACTATCCTCAAACTCCAACCGTAGGGTGAAGATCGTCTCCGACTCCTGGGTACGGCGATCGATGATGGCGATACGGGGCAGGTGCGGGTCAAACATCAAAATCATCCTCCCCGAGCACCAAACCCACCTCCCGGGTCAGGTCGATCCCTACCGGACACCAGCTGATACAGCGACCGCAGCCGGTGCAGCCGATGCGCCCGAACTGATCCTGCCAGCCGGCCAGCTTATGGGTCAGCCACTGCCGGTAGCGCTGCGGGATGGTGGTACGCACATTGAAACGGCCCATGCTGCTGTGGGCCGGGTTGAAACAGGAGTCCCACTGGCGGATGCGCACGGCGCTTGTCCCGTCCAGCGCCGTGCGGTATTCGGTGGAGTAGCAGAAACAGGTGGGACAGACCGCGGTGCAGTTGCCGCAGGAGAGGCAGCGCTCCCCGACCTGATCCCAGTCTGGATGGGCCAGGTTGTCGTAGAGACGGCGCAGCGCCACCGGCGATGGCAAACGTCGCTGCTGGGCAGCGGCGGCCCGGTCTGTCGCCTCATTCATCTCGGCAAGCTGTGGGTCGCTGGCGAGCGGCAGGGCCAAAGATTGCAGCAGCGCCTCGCCCCGCTGCGACCCTCCCCAGGTGAGAAAACCCGCATCCAGTTCTGCCAACCCGATGTCGAACCCCCCGTTTAAATAAGGGCCATCACCGGTGGAGGTGCAGAAACAGGTCTCTGCCGACTCGGCACAGTCAACCCCTACCAGAAACAGCGCCTCGCGCCGCGCTTTATAATGAGGATCAGGGGCGGTGCTGGAGAGGAAGTGTCTGTCCTGGATCGCCAAGGCTGCCAGGTCACAGCCGCGCACGCCGATCACCGCGATCGGAGTCGCCTCAGCCAGCCCGGACTCTAGCTGCGTCTTCCCATCCGGCCCCTGGGACTCTTGCCAAAGGCACTCTTCCGGCGCGAAGCAGAGGGGTTTCAGTCCCTGCGGGCTCTGGTTCCAGGCGAACAGGCGCTGATCCTCCCGTTGCTCAAGACGATAGCTGCCCGGCTGCTGCCGGCTCACTACCCCTGTCGGCAGGGCGGCCATACCGCTGATCGGACGAAATTGGATCACCCCAGATTCAACCACCGGACCGAACAACTGCCATCCCGCCTCCGAAATCGCATTGAGCAGGCGATCGAATGCGTTTCGTGGCAGAAATCCCGGTCGCCGTGCACCGCTTGAAGATACTGAACTCTCCACCCTTGCATCTCTCCATTCACCGGAGCCTGGAATCAGCAAAGCAACACACCTTTGCTACAACCCTCTAGCAGTGTAGACGACATCCATGACTCAGAAAGAGAGATCACTCTTCCCAATCCGTCGCTTGGCTTTACACTCCGACAGGAAGCCCCACCCCATTCCGGCCGCTGACGCTGACGCTGCTTCCTATCCGCTAGCTGGGCAAGAAGCCCGTTCAGATCACGGGAAATCGATTCCATTCCCCGGAAATCCATTCTTCTCTCTGTCGGTCTACCTGACAGACTCGACTTTTATTCCCCAGACTACGACCCGCTTTCCCATACCCTTTTCCGGCGGGAATATCCTTCTTCGAACACGCTCATCAGAGAAACCCATTCCTTTTAATTTTTATCTTTAATATTCAATAAGTTTCGTCATTATTTGCGCAACTATCGCCACCTCATCCGCGTTTAATTCTGCAGCTGAGATCGCCTCATCCCAAGTTGGCCCGCCACTTGCCACATAGCAGGCAAGTTCACTTTCAGCAGATCCATCAGGAGATTGGGACCATGGCAAACGCAACCACTTTTACCCAGAAGGCTCTCAAACTGAGCGCTGCCGCACTGCTACTGCTTGCCGGCAGCGCCGCTCAGGCGATCACCATCGATTCTAATATCAGTGATTGGATCAAGGCCCCCAAGGGCAAGGCGTCCGACTGGAACAAGACCCTGCGCAGCAGCATCTCAGTAGTGGTCGAGGATCAGCACAAATGGTATCTCAACCCCGGCTATGGCGGTCAGAAGTATGATGCCGAGGCGATGTATGTGGAGCTAGTCGGCAGCATGCTCAATATCGGTATCGCCACTGGCCGTGCCCCCCACGCCAAAGGCTGGGCCGCCGGTGATATCGCCCTCAACTTCGATTTCGGCAGCGACGCCACCTCCTTCGAATATGGCATCGTCACCCGCGATCACAACGGCATGAGCCAGGGTGACGTCTACTCGGTCGATAATTGGAACTACGGCCTCTGGGTCAAGCCCAAAAAGACCAGCAGCGGGATGAATACCTACAAGCTCTCCCACCCCACCAGCGTCAAGTCCGGTAATCTGCTGGGTAACGTGGACCTCGCCTACGGTGAGATGACCCACGGCAGCATGAACTTTGGTGACTCAAAGCCCGACAAGATCGGCAAGTATAAAAAGGACCGCCACTACATGATTGAGACCAGCGTCGATCTGGCTCTGCTCAACCTGGGCTCGCTGAATGACTTCGATCTGCGCGTGCACTGGACTGCAAACTGCAACAACGACTGGATCCAGCTCGATATGCAGCACGCCCAGGTGCCGGAGCCCGCTTCATTGGTACTGCTCGCCATCGGCCTGATCGGCTTCGCCGGCCGCAAGCGTCTGCGGCGCAAACAGGCTTAGTTCCTGACCTATAACAATAACGATCTTAACTCTCCATTTGACGCCCTCGTTTGAGGGCGTTTTTTTATTGGGCGCCACCTGACTACGTAGGAGCGCCGCGCATCAAGAAGCCGCCTGTTTTTTCTCCCCCGCTTAACAGACTTCATCTTCTCCCGCTCGGCCTTGATTCGTTGCAACAGCGCCTCGGCGGTAAGTTCACCGCGGAAGGCATTGGCATTGGCATTGGCATTGGCCAGCATATCTGGCTATTCCATATCAGCATCCAAGCGCCTGACCGTGTTCGGCAGCTGTTCGTCGATCAGTTGCGCCAAACCTTGCAGCATCGTCTTGCGGGGGAAACTCGATCGGTAGACCAGACGGATGCGCCGGAAGGCAGTGGGGATCTCGAGCTTGCGTGCAATCACCCCGGAACCGATCAGCCCGCTGCCATGTACTGTCAACGCGGGCACCAGTGTGCAGCCATATCCTGCCGCCACCAGCCGGATCAGTGTCTCCATACCAAATGCTCGCAGATACTCCTGTGAACTTCGTTGGTGGGGACAGACAGACATAATCTGCCCCGACAGGCAATGCACATCCGACAGCAGCAGCATCTCCACCTCCGCCAGATCTTCGCAGCTGATCTCATCCTTGGTGTAGAGCGGGTGCTTGCTGAGATGCGCCAGCCAGAACGGCTCATCAAACAGTAGCAGCGAATCGTAACCAGGCGCCTTGATCGGTGTCGCCAGCAACGCCGCATCAATCTCATGGTTTGCCAGCTTGTCGGTCAACGATGCGGTCACCTCATCCGTCAGGGCCAGTTGCAGCTTGGGGTAGCGCTCCCGCAACGGCTTCAGGATCAGCGGGATCAGATAGGGGCTCAGAGTCGGGATGGCGCCCAACCGCAAAGGGCCTGAAAAGGGATCATGAAAGCCTTCCGCGATATGTTTGATCGCCTCCGCCTCCTGGATGCTGCGACGGGCGTGTTCGATGATCACCTCACCCACTGGCGTCACCCGGACCGAGCGGTTGGTGCGCTCAAACAGGGTGACACCCAAGCTCTTCTCGAGCTTTTTGATCTGGTTGCTCAAGGTCGGTTGGCTGACAAAACAGTGCTCAGCGGCCCGCCCAAAATGGCCGGTCTCGGCAACCGCCACCAGATAGCTCAGATCTCTTAGATTCATGACGCCCCGCCTGTGATGCCTATGAATAAATAATCACACATTCATTCACGCTGTCAATCATTTGGATTCAAACAAACAATTAGAGGTATTTCAGGTCAGCAACTATATTTTCTCCGTGCCTAGCAGGCACAAACCAACTGAATCGAAAGGAGAAAGAGACCATGTCCCTGAAAGGCAGCAAGACTGAGCAGAACCTGAAAGACGCCTTTGCCGGCGAATCCCAGGCCAACCGCCGCTATCTCTACTTCGCCTCCAAAGCGGATATCGAGGGCTACAACGATGTGGCAGCCCTGTTCCGCTCCACCGCTGAAGGCGAAACCGGCCATGCCCATGGCCATCTGGAATACCTGGAAGAGTGCGGCGACTCCGCTACCGGCATGCCCTTTGGCAGCACCGTCGACAATCTGAAGACCGCGGTGGCTGGCGAAACCCACGAGTACACCGACATGTACCCCGGCATGGCCAAGGCCGCCCGTGACGAAGGCTTCGACGAGATCGCCGATTGGTTCGAGACCCTGGCCAAGGCAGAGCGTTCCCACGCCAACCGCTACCAGAAGGCTCTGAACGAGATGGAGTAAGCGGTAGACGCTGGGGCCGGATGGCCCCGGCACCTCCCCATCTCAACAGTAATCAGCGGAGACGACACCATGAGTATCAGAGAAGGTAACCTGGAAGCACCCACCCGCCACCCACTCAACTGGAAAGAGGCAGACTTCTACAGCGAAGAGTCGCTGTTTCAGGAGCTGGAGCGGGCATTCGATATCTGCCACGGCTGCCGGCGCTGTGTCAGTCTCTGCCAATCTTTCCCCACCCTGTTCGACCTGGTGGACGAATCAGAGACCCTGGAGGTGGATGGCATCGCCAAGACGGACTACTGGAAGGTGGTCGATCACTGCTACCTCTGTGATCTCTGCTTCATGACCAAGTGCCCCTATGTCCCACCCCACGACTGGAATCTGGACTTCCCCCATCTGATGCTGCGCGCCAAGGCGGTGAAGTACAAAAAGGGCGATGTAAAACTGCGCGACAGGATTCTCACCAGCACCGATGCGGTCGGCAGCATCGCCGGAATACCGGTGGTTGCCGGAGTCATCAACGCGATCAACAAGGCCAAGCCCGCCCGCAAGGCATTGGAGGCCGTGCTGGAGGTGCATGCCGAAGCCCGCCTGCCAGAGTTCCACTCGAAGAGCCTGCGCTCACATCTGGCCGACAGACGCGGCAGAGAGGCGAAAGGTGAACTGGCCGGCCCCACCAAGGGCAAAGTGGCGCTATTCGCCACCTGTTACGGCAATCGCAACGAGCCGCTGATTGGCGAAGATCTGGTGGCGGTGTTCGAGCACAATAGCATCCCCGTGACCCTGGCCGAGAAGGAGCAGTGCTGCGGCATGCCCAAGCTGGAGCTGGGCGATCTGGAGGCGGTGGAAGCGGCGAAGAATGCCAACATCCCGGTGCTGGCCAGACTGGTGGACGAAGGTTGGGATATCGTCGCCCCGGTCCCCTCCTGCGCTCTGATGTTCAAGCAAGAGCTGCCGCTAATGTTCCCCGACGAGCCCGATGTCATCAAGGTTTCCAAGGCGATCTTCGACCCTTTCGAATACCTGATGCACCGCCACAAAGCCGGCAAGCTGAATACCGACTTCAAGACCCCTCTGGGCAAGGTGGCCTACCACGCCGCCTGTCATCAGCGGGTACAAAATGTGGGTTCCAAGACCCGCGAGCTGCTGTCGCTGATACCGGAGACCACCATCGAGGCGATCGAACGCTGCTCCGGCCACGACGGCACCTACGCTGTCAAAAAAGAGACTCACGACGCCGCGATGAAGATCGTCCGGCCAGTGGTGAACCGGGTCAAAAAGGCCGAAGCGGACCACTACGGCAGCGACTGCCCGATGGCCGGACACCATATTGAACAGGGCATGGCCGATGGCAGCCACACCGAACACCCGATGGGCCTACTGCGCAAGGCCTATGGGATCTAGTCACCCAACAGCCGAATCGACCACCCGTAGGTTCGGTTATTAATCCAGCAATTAAATATGGCCCATGTATAGGTCGGGGTGTGCCCGACCTACTCCTGGATTTCAATCAATTACACGCGGCAGCCACGGGCCGCCCTATATCTAGGCATCCAATAGCCAAATGGATCACCTGTTAACGGAGAAGAACTGATGAGCAAACTGTCACACCAAGATCTCTACAGTCTGGAAGAGTACTCGCACATGCGCGGCGAATTCCGCGGCAAGGTGATGGAACACAAGAAGAACCGCCGGGTGCCTCTGGGCGAGCACGCGGCCCTCTACTTCGAGGACGCCCTGACCATGCAATACCAGATTCAGGAGATGCTGCGCATCGAGCGCATCTTCGAGCATCAAGGGATTCAGGACGAACTGGATGTCTACAATCCACTGATCCCCGACGGTATGAACTGGAAGGCAACCTTCATGGTGGAGTACGAAGACCCGCAGGAGCGACACCAGGCACTCGCCCGCCTGATCGGCATCGAGCGGGCGCTGTGGGTGGAGGTTGAAGGTTTCGCTAAGGTGCTCCCCATCGCCAATGAGGATCTGGAGCGTGAAACCGAAGAGAAGACCGCCTCGGTACACTTCGTGCGTTTTGAGTTGACCCCGGAGATGGCTGCCGCCGTCAAGCAGGGCGCCGCCATCAAGGCTGGCATCAACCACCCGCACTACCAGGCAGAGATCACTCTGGAGGAGCCGATCAGGGCATCGCTGGCGGGGGATCTGCACTGAGCCGCACTTATGGCTCCTGTTCCACGACAGCAAAATCCTGTAGAAGCAACCGCTTGCGATGCGAATATCTTCAGTGTCGTTTGATTCGCGCCGCAAGCGGTCGCTCCTACGAATTTTGGACTATGAACAAAATATTGGTGCATAGCCAACCGACAGTGATGCCTCCATCCTGAACAGGTGAACCTGGCAAGGACACGGCAGATTGTCAGCTTGTTCCATAGATTTGGGGCTTGCATTCCAACTTGACCGACTGGTTTAGTCAGCTATTGCCTCCTAAACTCTCTCCACATGATACTCAAAATCTGGAGGGACGCGGTGACCACCATCTTTAAAAAACCACGCCAGCTGATCCGCATCATCCGCGGCAGCGACACACAGGATGGCGCTGGGGTGCAGTTGACCCGGTTCATCCCGAGCCACAGCCTGCCGCTGCTCGACCCATTTCTGCTGCTCGATAGCTTCCGCTCCGACAATCCACAGGACTATATCGCCGGCTTTCCGCCCCACCCACACCGGGGGTTCGAGGCGGTCACCTACCTGCTAGCCGGACGGGTGCGGCACCGCGACAGTGCCGGCCACAGCGGGGTGGTGGAAGCGGGCGGGGTACAGTGGATGACCGCCGGGCGGGGCATAGAGCACTCCGAGATGCCTGAACAGGAGCAGGGTCTGCTGGAGGGGTTCCAGCTCTGGGTCAACCTACCCGCCGCACAGAAGATGGCCATCCCCCGTTACCAGGAGTTTGCACCACAGGAGATCCCGCTGGAGCAGCATGAAAACGGCACCCGCATCCGGATCATCGCCGGGCAGACCACCCGCGGCACCCGAGGCGCAGTCAATGGGATCAGTGTGCAGCCACTCTATCTGGATATTGCCCTGCCTGCTGGCGAGACCTACCAGGAGAGACTGGCCAACGGCCACAATGCCTTCATCTATCTGATCTCAGGGAGCCTGACGATTGCCGGTGACAAGACGCAGAACAACCGGATCGAACCGCGACAACTGAGGGTGCTGAGTGATGGCGACAGCGTCATCATCGAGGCGAACCAGGCGAGTCGTCTGTTGCTGCTGGCCGGACGCCCGATCGGTGAGCCAGTAGTACGCCACGGCCCGTTCGTGATGAACAGCACCGAGCAGATTGAGCAGGCCTATCGGGACTACCAGGCCGGCCTGTTCGACAGGCTCGATGAGACACCCGATGCAGTGGCGTAACACGACAGACGCCTGGGGCCTGCCGGCGATCCTGCTGCACTGGCTAGTGGCCCTTGGCCTGTTTGGTCTGTTTGGGTTGGGGCTGTGGATGACCGGGCTCGACTACTACCACCCCTGGTACCGTCGAGCCCCCGATCTGCACCGCAGCATCGGCAGCCTGCTGTTTCTGCTGGTGCTGCTGGTGCTGCTGCGGCTCGGCTGGCGACTGCTCAACCCCACCCCCACCGCCCTGCCTAACCACCTGCCCTGGGAGCAGTTAGCCGCGCGGCTGGTGCATCGGCTGCTCTATCTGTTGCCCCTGCTGGTGATGGTGAGCGGCTACCTGATCTCCACCGCCGATGGCCGGGCTGTCTCAGTGTTCGACTGGTTCGAGCTACCGGCGCTGTTAACTGGCCTGGAGCAGCAGGAGGAGGTGATGGGCAGGCTGCATAAGCTGCTCGCCTGGGGCCTGATCGGCACCGCAGCGGTTCACACCAGTGGTGCCTTGAAACACCACTTTTTTGACCACGACATCACCCTGACCCGCATCTTGGGGTCCACCAAGGAGCAACCCTAATGCAACACAAGATCATCAGCGGCCTACTCGCCGCCGGCCTCTGCCTCGCCACCCTGCCGACCCAGGCCGCCGACTACACCATCGACACCAAAGACGCCCACGCCTTCATCCAGTTCAAGATCTCCCATCTCGGCTACAGCTGGCTGCTGGGCCGGTTCAACCACTTCTCGGGGGGCTTCAGCTACGACGAGAACAACCCGACGGCCGCCAAGGTCCAGGTCGAGATTGATGTCAGCAGTATCGACTCCAACCACGCCGAGCGCGACAAACACCTGCGCAGCAAAAAGTTCCTCGACGTAACCAACTACCCCAAGGCAGAGTTTGTCAGCACCAGTTTCCAGGAACTGGCCGACGGCACGGCTAAATTGCACGGCAATCTCACCCTGCACGGGGTCACTAAGCCAGTCACCATCGATGTTACCCAGATCGGCAGCGGCACGGACCCTTGGGGCGGCTATCGGCGCGGCTTCGAGGGCCACACCCGCTTCGCCCTGGCCGACTTCGGCATCGACTACAATCTAGGCCCGGCATCGAAAGAGGTCGAACTCTATCTGGGCATCGAGGGGATCAGGAGCGATAACAAAAACCGCCCCAGGCAACGCCGATGAGCCGGGTCGGGCATTGAACCCAGCCCTGCGCTCCGCTTCTCTACGGCTGCACGCTCTCCTGCCAAGATGGGCTTAGTGGGAGTTTTTCTCACCGCGCGAGTTGGGTAGGCTCAGGCACGCCTTTGTCCCTCCGCCCTGGCGTGGCACAAGCCGGATCTGCCAACCATATAAGTCACAAAGCTGGCGAACGATTGCCAACCCCAGTCCGCTGCCTCCTGTTGCAGGATTGCGCGACCCTTCGAGTCGAAAAAAGGGTTGGAACACCGCCTCCAACTGCGCTTCAGGGATACCCGCCCCCCGATCCAGGATCTGGATCTCTGCCATCGCTCCATCACACTGCAGCCGCACCTCAAGCGGTTTCCCGTCACCGTACTGCAGGCCATTTCCGAGCAGATTGGAGAGGACCCGGCGTAACGCCAGCGGGCTGAAGCGCATCGGGCATGGCGGCGGGTCGGCCCACTCGATCGCAACCGGCTGCTGCCGGTAGTCCGTCACGACCTCTGCCAGGAATGCAGCCAGATCGAGCAGCTGTTCGTCCTGTGGAGCACCCTCCAAACCTCTGGCCAATTCAAGGGTGCGCCTGATCAGCAGATCCATCTCCTGCAAGTCCTCGCGCATGCCGTTTATTAATTCAGGTTCGCTCTTCTCATCGAGTAACGCCAGCGCCAGTTGGAGGCGTGCGATCGGGGTGCGAAGGTCGTGGGATATCCCCCCCAACAGGGTGGTCCGGTTGGTCAGCAGCTGCTGGACCTGCCTGGTCATGCGGTTGAAGTTACGCGCCAGCACCGCCAGCTCTTCAGGCCCCTCTTCCGGCAAAGACTCAGGCCGCTCCCCCCGGCCAAAGCGGGATGTCGCACTGGCGAGCTGGGCCAGCGAATAGGTTTGGCGCCTGACTAGTAGCAGCGAGCTGATCAGAGTGATCATACTGCCGCCGAGCAGCAGCAGGAGCACCGCGAGCGGTGGACTGGCGTCGTTATGCTTAGAGGAGAAACCGATGCGCACGGTCCGCTCTGCCATCGGCACATCCACCCAGGCCCAGCCCTCTGCCGTGCCACCATCGAGCAGCTGGATCTCCTGGCCCAGCCGCCGCGACAGTGCCGTCTCGAGAAATCTCAAATAGGGGCTCTTATAGCGCACCGGCTTTAGCTGAGCCTCGGCAGAGACCAGTGAAAGGCCATGCTGAAGATACAACTCATCCTCAAAATCGGGACGCGTATCCGGTGGCAGTTCCACCCAGGTCTGTGCCGACAGGACGATCAGTGCGGCAAGATCCCCAGACGCCTGGCGTGCCATCGGCACCAGGATGTAGTAGACGATCACCCCGCTGGAAAACAGCAAAAAGGTCAGCATAGACACCGCCATAATCTGGCCGGTGTACCTTAATAGGGTCTTTCTACGCGGCACACCTATCCCCAGAAGGCTTCACCCTGAGGGGTAAACAGATAGCCCTTGCCCCACACGGTGCGGATAAACTCGGGGACTTTCGGATCGGTCTCGATCTTGCGCCTCAGACGGGTAATCCTCACATCGATACTGCGGTCAAATGGCGAGCGATCGTATCCTTTCAGCAGCTCGACCAGCCTGTCTCGGCTCAGGATCTGATTGGGGTGTTCGACAAACACCTCCAGCAGGGCCAACTCTCCACTGGTGAGGGGGATCCGGTTGCCATCGCGGGTCAGGGTGAGCGTACTCAGATTGAGTTGGAACTCGCCAAACTCCAGCAGCTTCGAGGGGGACTGCATCACTTCAGCGCCTTCCCCTGGTTGCCTGCGCCGCAACACCGCCCGTATCCGGGCCAGAAGTTCGCGGGGGTTAAACGGCTTCGGCAGATAGTCATCCGCCCCCACCTCCAGTCCGACAATCCGGTCCACATCCTCACCCCGGGCAGAGAGCATGATGATCGGGGTATCCTGGCGCGCCCGAATCCGCCGCGCCAGGGTCAGACCGTCATCGCCAGGCAGCATCAGATCCAGGATGATCAGGTCTACCGCCGCCTCTGCCAGATGACGCTGCATCGCCACCCCATCTTCGCAGGCGCTGACTTGAAACCCCTGTTCACCCAGGTAACGCTGCAGCAACTCCCGCAGACGGGGGTCATCATCAACGATCAGCAGCTTGGTGTTTTTTGTGTCCACCCCTGCGAGTCTACCAGAGGCGGCCTCGATCTGGCTCCGAGAGTGGCCGGCTGAAATAGGTTGAAACACTTTAGCGGTGAAATGGAATGGATTTGGGCTCAATTGTCATTATCATCCCAGTTATGGAAGTGTGACCGGGATAACTGTTTGGGGGTGTCTGAATCGTGAAAGCACGCTGGCCGATAGCAGCCATGTTTGGGGGGATCGCGCTCGCCAGCCCGGCGTGGTCTGACGATACCATCAGCGCACCACTGTTACTGGAGGAATCAGCCACTTCGCCTGAGCCACACCACCAAGAGAAAGCCGTGCAAGGCAGGGACAATCCTATGAAGACCGACAACCAAGCCGCTGCCGGCAATCGCGCGGCATCCACTCCAGACAAGAAGCACACCCGATTTGGCGTTGGTTATGAGTACCGCATGAAGATGCAACGACCTGGGCGCAGCCACCGGCCAGCGCGTCCACATCGCCCGGTTCGACCGAACCGCCCCGGGCGATGAGAGCATATCTGCAGCTTATAAGACTCTGTTCAAAACACCCCGTTGCGTTCCTGCCTGGGTGGCGCACCCACACCCTCATTCTCTTCTGCAGCATCGCGATGACCAGTCTGAATGCCTCTGAATATGAATCGGGGAGCTTCAGTTTCAGTCTCGGCATGGATTACAGCTCCGGCGACTATGGCCTCGCGGCCGACACCGAGATGCTCTATCTGCCGGCAACATTGGAATACAGTCTATTTCCTTGGCGGCTGGCCATCACCATCCCCTACCTGCGTATAACCGGACCAGGCGGAGTAATTGGCGGTAATGGTGGTGGCATAATCGTCAAAGATGGTACAGATCGTCGCAGCAACCGGGGAGGCAGTGGTGGAGAGACTCCAACGCTACGCACCCAGCAGGGACTGGCCGATATCGTAACCAGTCTCTCCTACGCGCTCGATCCATTATGGAATCTGCCGTATGCAGTTGACCTGATCGGCGAGGCAAAACTTGCCACCGCGGATGCGGAAAAAGAGCTAGGCAGCGGCAGCAATGACTACTCCCTACAACTCAATATGGCTACCACCCAAGGCCGGTTAACACCTTTTTTTACCCTCGGTTACCGCCTGATGGGGGATCTACCCCAAATGGAGCTGGGTAACGTCAGCTTTGCTTCACTCGGCCTCGACTATCGCCTGAGCAGTTCACTCTATAGCGGGATCAGCTTCGACTACCGGCAGGCATACTCAGCGACCTCTGCTGAATTGAGGGAATGGGTTGCCTACCTGAATTGGGAGATGGACAACAGCTGGTCGATAAACGGCTATGGCGTAGCCGGCTTCTCCAATGCCAGTCCGGATGCCGCTGTTGGAATACAATTGCGTTACGCTCGCTAGTGGGCCTTGCTCCACAATCATGGATTAACGCCATAGATTCTGCCGCTTCTCATATCCCCCACACCAAAACCATCATCTGTATGGGCTGATTTCAGGCAACAAGTCCGCTCACGGAAACAGATTGAAACACTCTGCAGGTCTCCAGAAATAGCACAGAAACTATTCATACCTAACCTCTGTCATACACGCGGCGAGTTGAGTATCGCCGATAATCCTTCAGGAGATTAAGTATGAAGCCAAAGCACCCCATAATTGCACTTTCGATTGTCGCCCTGCTCGCTGCCGCACCTGTTCATGCAGGTTGGAAACATCAGGGCCAGCAGCTAGACAGCTACACTAGTCAGCCGATCACATCCGAGCCATTAAGCCTCGAAGAGAGCGAAAAGCTCACCTTCATGCGGGAGGAAGAGAAACTGGCACGGGATGTCTACCTAACCCTCTACGAGCAGTGGAAACACCCGGTCTTTTCCAACATCTCCAGTTCCGAACAGCGACATATGGAGGCCATGGAGAGACAGCTCGACAACTATGAAATTGTCGACCCGGTCATGGATGACAGCATCGGCATGTTTACCAATACTGATCTGGCCAACCTCTACGCCGAACTCATCGCCAAGGGGCAGACATCACTCATCGATGCACTCATGCTCGGCGCCCTGATCGAAGAGATCGATATTGAAGATCTGCAACACGCCATTGCAGATTCCACTCACCCGGATCTTACCCAGACCTACGAAAACCTGATACGCGGCTCACGCAACCATCTCAGAGCATTTGTCCGGCAGATTGAAAGCCTGGGCGTTCCCTACACAGCACAGGCACTGGATCAGCTGCAGGTGGAGATAATTCTGGAGCAGCCGATGGAACAGGGTCGCACTACACGCGGCAGACGCTAAAAACCAAAACAAGACGATGAATTGAGGACTATCTGATGAAAAAAAGTTTGATTACAACGCTCATCCTGAGCAGCCTGCTCCCCGCCACCGGCGCCCTGGCAGCAGAGGACTACACGCAATACTCGACCCCTGACCTGCTGCAGATGGGGGATGAGGTCCGCTACATGAGCGAAGCAGATCGTGATGCCTATCGCAGTGAGCGACAGAGCCGTATGCAGAGCATGAGCCAGGAGGAGCGACAGACCATGCGCAGCGAGATGGGCACAAGCTCTGGCGGGTATAGAAACATGGCCGGTGCCGAGCAGGGCCAGGGGAGTATGACCCGCTCCCGCCTGCGGGATGGCTCAGGTGACGGCGGTGGCCAGAGGCGCGGGGGCGGTTTCGGTGGAGGCGGAGGCCGCGGTCGCCGCTAAATCGGCAATCAAATAGCATGTTGCCGGCTTGATAACCGTAAACGTTCAGCTTGATTTGCCCATGCAGCCATCCCGGCATGGCTGCATGGGCGGTTCGACTAACCAAGTCGAGCAGTTGGCATCCTCTGCCCAACAGGTCGTACTAAACGTCGATACTGTTTTGTTGCTGTTGCGAGGCTTTCTCTTCTTCCGCCCGCTTCTGGATGATCTCTTCCGGCGATGGTGGCAACGAAGCCATCGAACAGTGTTTCTCACGGGCGGTTGAACGCAGCGCCTCAAACTCACCCTTCAGATTGGCGTACTCAACTGCTTCGGGGCCATCACCACCTTCCAGAAACAACAGTGCCGGCCAGAACAAGACCAGGCCAACACCCATCTGCACCGCATCAGAATCGGCCTTATCCTTCAATTTTCTGTAGAGATTGAGCGTCCGCTTGGAGACATGATCCATCTCGAAGGTGATCTGTTCGCAATCGTAGTTCATATATTTTACCGGAGAGACATAGGCCGCCGACACCTCTTCCGGCTGGCTCGCACAACCCGCCATCAGCGCCAGTGATCCGGCCAATACTCCACTCAAAGCCTTGTGGTACATCATATCGATCCTCGTGTTTGAATTATTTCCCAAGCCTCCGCAAAACACGCTATGAAAAAACGCATCCGCGCAAGGTGTCTGCACCCCAGATAGAGGTGCAGGCAGTATGAAATAGTGCCAGGTTCCGACAGATCGATTTGTGAACGGCATTCATCTAAATGCGGGGCGATTTAGGTTGATTTCGGTCATCAGCGATCCATTCACCAATGGTCCAGAATAGATGCTATACCTTTTCAGGAAGCCAGCTTCACCCACTGCGTCAGGGAACCCACAAATGTCAAACAAGATGGTCACCATCGACGGCAACGAGGCCGCCGCCCATATCGCTCACCTCACCAACGAAGTTATCGCCATCTACCCCATCACCCCCGCCTCCCCGATGGGCGAGTGGTCAGACGAGTGGTCGGCCCGGGGCATCAAAAACATCTGGGGCACAGTGCCCGACGTGGTGGAAATGCAGAGTGAAGGAGGCGCTGCCGGGGCGATCCACGGCGCCCTGCAGGCAGGGTCGCTTTCGACCTCCTTCACCGCCTCCCAAGGCTTGCTGTTGATGATCCCCAACATGTACAAGATCGCCGGCGAGCTGACCCCCACGGTGCTGCACGTCTCAGCTCGCTCGCTGGCGGCCCAGGCCCTCTCGATCTTCGGCGACCATAGCGATGTGATGGCGGCGCGTGCCACCGGCTATGCCATGCTCTGCTCCGCCAGCGTGCAGGAGGCAGCGGACTTCGCCCTGATCGCCCAGGCCGCCACTTTAGAGGGGCGCATCCCCTTCCTCCACTTCTTCGACGGCTTCCGCACCTCCCACGAGGTGAACAAGATCGAGCTGCCGAGCGACGAAAGCGTGCGCGCAATGATCGACGAAGAACTGGTCAGCGCCCATCGCGCCCGGGCCCTAACCCCGGATCGCCCAGTGATCCGCGGCACCTCGCAGAACCCGGATGTTTACTTCCAGGGCAGGGAGACGGTCAACCCCTACTATCAGGCGCTGCCTGAGATCATCCAGAGATGGATGGACCGCTTCGGCGAACTCACCGGCCGCCACTACCGCCTGTTCGAATATATCGGCGCAGAGAACCCCGAGCGGCTGATCATGCTGATGGGCTCGGGCATCGGCGCCGCCGAAGAGACGGTAAGGCACCTAGCCAAGCGGGGAGAAAAGGTCGGCCTGCTGAAGGTGCGGCTGTTCCGCCCCTTCGCTGCCGACAAGATGCTCGAGGCGCTCCCCACCAGCGTGCAGAAGATCGCCGTGCTCGACCGCTGCAAAGAGCCGGGCGCCGACGGCGAGCCCCTCTACAAGGATGTGGCCAGCGCCTTCGCCCAGGCCTTCAGCCGCGGCGCCCTCGACACCATGCCCCGCATCAGCGGCGGCCGCTACGGCCTCTCCTCCAAGGAGTTCACCCCGGCAATGGTCAAGGGGATCTTCGACGAGCTGGCGCAGGATCGGCCCAAACACCCCTTCACCGTGGGCATCATCGACGATGTGACCCACACCAGTCTCGGCTGGGAGCCGGCCTTCCGCCCCGATGCCGCAGAAGGGGTCACCGCCTGCGTCTTCTACGGACTGGGGGCCGACGGCACCGTCTCCGCCAACAAGAACTCAATCAAGATCATCGGCGAGCAGACCGATAATTTCGCCCAAGGCTACTTCCAGTACGACTCCAAGAAGTCCGGCGCGGTCACCGTCTCCCACCTGCGCTTCGGGCCCCGCCCCATCGCCTCCACCTACCTGATCGGCGACAACGAGGCGAGCTTCGTCGCCTGCCACCAGCCGATCTTCCTCGACCGCTATGAGATGCTCGACAAGGCAGCGCCGGGGGCGACCTTCCTGCTCAACTCGCCCACCGATCCGGCCAAAGTCTGGAATACCCTGCCCCGCCCGATGCAGCTGCAGATGATCGACAAGCGGCTCGCATTCTACGTCATCGACGCCTACCGCATCGCCGACCAGACCGGCATGGGGCGACGCATCAACACCATCATGCAGACCTGTTTCTTCGCCATCACCAGGATCATCGACAAGACCAAGGCGATCGCACTGATCAAACAGGCGGTGAAAAAGACTTACGGACGCAAGGGGAAGAGACTCCTGGAGCGCAACTACGCCGCCATCGACGCCGCCCTGGCCGGCCTGCACCAAGTCGAAGTGCCAGACGAAATAAGCAGTCACCTCGAACGCCGAGCGCCGGTACCGGCGTATGCCCCAGCCTTTGTACAGTCGGTCACGGCAAAGATCATCGCCGGCCAGGGCGACACCATCCCGGTCAGTGCGATCCCGGCGGACGGCACCTGGCCCCTGGGCACCGCCGCCCACGAAAAGCGCAACATCGGCCTGCAGTGGCCAAAGCTGGAGATCGACCTCTGCACCCACTGCGGCAAGTGTCCGCTGGTCTGCCCGCATGCGGCGATCCGCTCCAAGGTGTTCCGCGAGGCGGACCTGGCCGACGCCCCGGCCAGCTTCCGCAGCGCCCCGGTCAAGGGCGGCGGCTTCGAGAAGGGGCTGCGCATCACCTACCAGGTGGCCCCGGACGACTGCACCGGTTGCGGCCTCTGCGTGGAGATCTGCCCGATCCGCGACCGTCAGAACCCCAAGCGCAAGGCCCTCAACATGGTCGACGACCCGGCCTATCAAGAACAGGAGCGGGCCAACTGGACCTTCTTCCTCGGGCTGCCGGAATTTGACCGCAGCCAGCTGCGCCAGAACACCCTCAAGGGGGCGATGGTGATGCAGCCCCTGTTCGAGTTCTCCGGCGCCTGCGGCGGCTGCGGCGAGACCCCCTATGTAAAACTCGCCACCCAGCTGTTCGGCGACCGCATGCTGATCGCCAACGCCACCGGCTGCTCGTCGATCTACGGCGGCAACCTGCCCACCACTCCCTACACCACCAATCCGGATGGGCGCGGCCCGGCCTGGAACAACTCCCTGTTTGAAGACAACGCGGAGTTCGGCCTGGGCATGCGGGTGGCCATCGACAAGCAGGCGGAACAAGCTCGGGAGCTGCTACAGACCCTACGCGGCGAGATCGGCGACGAACTGGTGGACGGCCTGCTGGGTGCCGACCAGCACAGCGAGGCGGGGATCTTCGAGCAGCGCGACCGGGTCGAGGCGTTGAAGGAGGAACTGAAGCGTATCGACAAGCGGGAGGCCCGCAGCCTAGAGGGGATCGCCGACACCCTGGTGAAAAAGAGCGTCTGGCTGGTGGGCGGTGACGGCTGGGCCTACGACATCGGCTACGGCGGTCTCGACCATGTGCTCTCCACCGGACGCAACGTCAACATCCTGCTGCTCGATACCGAGGTCTACTCCAACACCGGCGGCCAGACCTCCAAGGCAACCCCACTGGGCGCGGTGGCCAAGTTCTCCGCCGGTGGCAAGGCCACGCCGAAGAAGGATCTGGCGATGATGGCCATGGCCTACGGCAACGTCTACGTGGGCCAGGTCGCCTTCGGCGCCAAGGATGTGCAGACCCTGAAGACCTTCCTCGAAGCGGAGTCCTACGACGGGCCCTCGCTGCTCATCTGCTACTCTCCCTGCATCGCCCACGGCGTGGACCTCTCCAACAACATCCGCCAGCAGGATCTGGCAGTGGCCTCCGGCCACTGGCCACTGTTTCGCTACGATCCACGCAAGGCGGAGCAGGGCGAGAACCCGCTGCACATGGACTCCAAAGCGCCGTCGATCCCCTACCGGGATTTCACCGCCACCGAGGCCCGTTTCAGCGTGCTCACGCGCACCCACCCGGAGGCAGCCGAGCGCTTCCTGCGCAGCGCCCAGAAGCAGGTCAAGACGCGCTTCTTCCTCTACGAACAGCTGGCCCAGCTCGCAATGGCTAATATGGAAGAGAGACCGGAACAATCCTCTGAATGAATTGGGATGAAAATGCAGGGCTCGCAAAGACGCAAAGTACGCGGAGTCTCTTCCTGCGGAAGGCACCTATTGACCGAAACTGATAAATCCTCAACGTACTCTGCACCTCCGCAGCCTCTGCGTTTACAGCACAGGAGTTTGAAATGGATCTGACCACCAATTATCTCGGCATGCAGTTGAAAAATCCGCTGGTGCCCTCCGCCTCGCCCCTGTCGCACAGCATTGACGATGCCAGGCGGCTCGAGGATGCCGGCGCCTCGGCGCTGATCATGTACTCCCTGTTCGAGGAGGCGGTAACTGCAGAGGAGGAGGTGATGGTGCGTTTTCTGCACCACCAGGACACCGGTTTCAGTGAGGCCGACAGCTTTCTGCCCGATCACTACGACTTCTCCAACGGCCAGGATCTCTACCTGGAAAACCTACGTGCTCTGAAGGAGACCCTGGAGATCCCGGTGATCGCTAGTCTTAACGGCATTACCCCCGGCGGCTGGATCGAGCACGCCACCGAGATGGAACAGGCAGGCGCCGATGCCCTGGAACTCAACGTCTATTTCGTGGCGGCGGACCTGAACACCCCGGGCAGCGAGATCGAACAGCGCTACCTGGAACTGCTGAAGGATCTGCGCCAGCAGGTCACGATCCCGATCAACATGAAGCTCTCACCGGCCTTCAGTTCGGTGGCCAACATGGCCAAACAGCTGGAGGACGCCGGCGCATCAGGGGTCGCCCTGTTCAACCGCTTCTACCAACCAGACATCAATATCGACAACCTGCGCCTGGTCTCCAGCCTGCACACCTCAGTCTCGGCAGAATCGCTGCTGACGATGCGCTGGATCGCCATTCTGCACGGGCGAACCACCCTCTCCCTGGGTGCCACAGGCGGCGTACACACCGCTGAAGATGCCATCAAACTGCTGCTTGCCGGAGCCGACGTGGTACACCTCTGTAGCCTGCTGCTGGAGCAGGGGCCCAGCGCCTTGGATCGGGTGCTCACCGGCATCAAGGCATGGATGGAGGAGAAGGGTTTCGCCTCGATCGACGAGGTACGCGGACGTGTCAGTCAGATTAGCGTACCGCACCCTGCGGAGTTTGAGCGGGCTAATTATGTGCATATCCTCGACAGCTTCCGCAGCGGCCCCGGCGTTTTTTAGGAAAACGACAGAGTCAGGACCACTGTTTGACGGCTTTCCCTTCCCTGCTCGTGGTTGCAGCTGAGGTGTGAAGCAGGCCCTCTTATTCCTTTTGCCTCACCCGGATAAATAGTGGACAATTGTCTCTTCCTACCATCACAAATCAAAAGCAACGTGGCCGATCTCGTCGTTTACGAACATCCGCTGAACGAAAGGATTCGCATTTTTTTGCGCCTGGAACATCTGCTGCTGCAGATCGATCGCTTTGTGCCCTTGACGGACATCTGGAGTAGCCGTGCAGCCATCTACACGCTGCTCGACGTCACCGCCATCTTCGCCCGCTCCGACCTGAAGACCGAGATCCTCAAGGAGCTGGAGCGCCACTCCACCAGCCTTGAGCGAATCCGCCGCCAGCCAGATGTCGACATAGAGGCACTGGGAGCGGTGCTGGAACGCTTGGAGCAGTCGATCCATCAAGTCTATCGGCTGGAGGGGCAGATTGCCCACAAGCTAAAGAAGAACGAGTTCCTCAGCGCCATCGCTCAACGAACCAGCATCCCCGGCGGTAACTGCAGCTTCGATTTACCGCAGTTTCACCACTGGCTGAATCAGCCCCATGAGGTCCGCCAGCGCCAGATGGAGAATTGGCTGCTGGAGCTGGCGCCCGTTCGCAAAGCGATCATCCTGCTGCTCGAACTGGTGCGCAACAGCAGCCACCCCAGTTGGGAGATTGCCAAGAGCGGCCTCTATCTGAAGACCCTCGATTCGCAAACCCCTGCACAGATGGTGCGCATCGGGCTGCCCAGGGAGACGCCGCTGTTTGTCGAAGTGTCAGGTAACAAGAACCGCTTCAATATCCGTTTCCTCGAACCCGTCGAGTCAGGACGTCCGATCCAGGCGAGCGAAGACGTCAGGTTTCAATTCACCAGCTGTATTCTTTGACGAAGATGAGCGCAACAGAGAAGCGAACAGTTAAATGCCCCACCTGCGGTCTCCCGGTAACCTGGGAAGCTTCGTCCCGTTGGCGCCCCTTCTGCAGTGAACGCTGTCGCCTGATCGACTTGGGTGAATGGTTCGATGAGGAGCACCGCATCCCCATGCCGACCGACGTGGTACCCGATGGGTTCGATCCAGAGCGTTGAATTGCATCCCGGCTAATCACCACCACTGCCTGAAGCTGACTTCCTCTCCAGCACCGTTTCGCCTTCACTGAGTGCTTTCCGAAGCGCCTCTGCCTCCCTGAAGAGGGCTTTAACCCGCTCATTGACCGGCCCGTTGCGGTTCAGATAATCCTTGATGGCGCTGCAGTGCCCCAGTGCTGCATGGATATCACCCTCCAATTGCAACTCCCGGGCCTTCTGCATATGAAATGTGGCGAGACATTCCGCCCGGCGGGTGCCGATCAGGTCCACCAGGTCGCGAACTGCTTCTGCCGTGATCGGCGTCAGCAGACCGCCCTGTTTTATAAAGTCGATCAGCTCGTTGATAACGCTCGTCAACTTCTGCAGATGGAATTTATCTGTGATCTTGTCAGCTTTTGCTGCATCACCCAGGGCAGCAAGTGCCTGCTCGGTCGTTTCGACCAGTTCATCTATGCCCTCATATTTTGGCTCGACTTTTTTCACCGCCCGATAGCGGGCAAGCAGGTCCTCCCGCAGCAGCCGCTCCACCTCATTTGGCAGATGACAGCCCTGCAGACGAAACAGAATATTTTCCACCAGGTCGACACCACGCAGAAGGCGCTGGATCTTGATTCGTTTTGCCTCCACTGCCTGTTGGTGACGTTGGACGATTCCGGACAGGAAGAGCGCCAAGACCAACAGCCCTCCCAGAATTGCGATCAGTGTGTACTGTTCCATTTTTTCCTTCAGCAGCGGTTTCCGCACGCTTATCATTAGCCACTAGAGGAGAGTCTTCCAGGGCTGAAAAAACAGGCCGGCGATGCAACAGCGCCTGCCAATAGTAGCGGCCAGCTTGCCAGCAGGTTGAAATTGATGACAGATTGCTCTGGAATGTGTCAAACGAGTGTGACTCCACTGCTGCGAGAGGGTAAACCGCATGTCTTGGCCAATCATCATCATCGGCACAATCACCGGTGCCCTACTGTTGATGACCCTGCTGACCTACCGTTCAGCCCGCAAGCTGGTGGGACAACAGGTAGAGGCAGAAACTGGGGAACCTGCCTCGCGGCTGCTCTATTTTTACAGCGACCATTGCGGCCCCTGCAAAAGCATGTCGCCGCTGATCGACGAGCTGTCTGAACACTACCCGAACATTCGCAAGGTCAATGTCACCAAAGAGCCGAAGCTGGCGCAGGCATTCAGCATCCGAGCCACTCCAACAACCATCCTGGTACTCAACAACCTGGTATCCGAAGTGGCGTTGGGAGCCAAATCGAAACGGCAATTGGAAAAACTGCTGCAGCGAGTAGCCTGATGCGATATCAGATCATCCCAGTCACTAGCTTTCAGCAAAATTGCAGCCTGCTTTGGTGTGAGAGAAGCCGAAAATGCGCCATTGTCGACCCTGGCGGTGAGATCGACAAGATCATTGCGGCCATCGAAAGTCAGGAGCTGATACCGGAGCGGATTCTCATCACCCATGGCCATATCGACCATGCTGGTGGAGCCGCGGCACTTGCCAAGGCACTTGGGGTGGTTATCGAAGGGCCTCACCAGGAGGACCGATTCTGGCTCGAAAACATGCCACAACAGGCCGAAATATTTGGTTTTCCCCAGGTAGAGACGTTTACGCCAGAGCGTTGGCTTGAACAGGGCGATAGCGTCACTGTGGGAGATGAGCAGCTTGAGGTGATCCACACCCCCGGCCATACGCCAGGTCATCTGACCTTCTACCATGCTCCATCCAAGCTGGCACTGGTGGGTGATGTGATCTTTCAGGGCTCAATCGGCCGTACCGACTTTCCACGCAGCGACTATGCTACCCTGATTCGCTCAATCCGTGAGCGACTCTGGCCGCTGGGAGACGACTGTCGATTTGTTCCAGGGCACGGCCCCGAATCGACCTTTGGTGAGGAGCGGCTGCACAATCCATTTCTCCGCGACTAATGTTTCAGGTTTTAAACTGCCCCACCATCACCTTGAGTTGATCTGACAGCGCCGCGAGACTTTCCGCTGCCGTCGCCGTCTCGCTGGAATCCCCTGTCGCCAACTCGGTCAACTCACTGATGCGTGAGATATTTTTATTGATTTCTTCTGCCGCCGCGGCATGCTCAAGCGAGCTATTGGCAATCTCATTATTCATGCTTGTAATCGTGGCGACGGCATCAGCGATCGCTTGCAGGGTGATGCCGGCTTCACTCGCCTGGGCCACACTTTTAGCCGCCCGCTCACTGCCATTCTCGATGGCGCGAATCGCCCCTCCAGCACCGACCTGCAGACGCTCAATCATTGCCTGGATCTCCTGGGTCGACTGAGCCGTTCGGCCGGCCAGGGTGCGCACTTCATCTGCCACCACGGCAAACCCGCGACCACTCTCACCCGCCCTGGCCGCTTCAATCGCCGCATTCAAGGCAAGCAGATTAGTCTGTTCGGCAATCCCATGGATGACTTCCAATACGCCACCGATATTATCGCTCTCTTTGCCCAACTGACGGACGACAGCAAGGGTCATTTCAACACTTTCTGCCAAGCCATTAATCGCCCCGATAGTCTCCTCAACCACCGTTTGACCTTCTGCCGCCTTGTCATTGGCATCCTTCGCCGCACCTGCAGCATGAGAAGCATTCTCGGCGACATGCTCCACCACCACCGCCATTTCGTTCATCGCCACCACAACCTGCCGGGTCTGCCCCTCCTGTTCAATCGTGCGATGATTTGAGGAGCTAGTGGTCTGTGAGAGCTGTTCTGCCGATCGGCTCAACTCAGCAACAGAGCTCTCTACATGATGAATAATCTCCTGCATCTTGTTGAGCAGATTGTTAAATGCTTCGGCCATCTCACCCACTTCTGCCTGACTAGCAACTTCTACACGCGCCGACAGATCCAGTGAATCACTGATCGCCTTGATCCTTTTTGAGGTTGCCACAATAGGCCTTGAGATCCAGCGACCGATAAGGATCCCCACCCCCAAGGTCAGGCCCATCACCACAAACGCAACCACAGCAACCTGCTTCACTGTGCGCCAGACCGAACCCTGGAGGCTTTGTGCGGAGAACACTGCCAGGATTTCGCCTCCGTTTGTTACATCCGGTAGGGTACGGCGAACCACATAGTTCCAGCCTTCTTCATCTATTAGCGTCTGCTGAACATTGGCAGCCAGCTGCTTCATTGCCTCCCCATCCACGCCATTTCCAATAAAGGTGTATGCGACCGGAGAGGGCGGGCGGGCCTTACCAAAGGCAGATTTTGGGGCACCTTTGGAGGTACCGACTATTGCCAGATATTTGAGGCCTGAACTGGCATAGAGAAACTGGGCATCACGCCCCCGCAGCTTCATCACATTGCTACCATTGACTGCCCGAGTCGCCAGACCAATGATCGGCTGTAGCACCGCTTCGGCAGTCTCCCGCAGTCTAACTTCATCGGCATCCGTTTGGACTTTATAGAGTACGACGCTGAATGTCAGCAGAGTTGCCAGCCCTGTCCCCAAAATCCCCAACAGGATGGTAGAACCCAAACTGTGGTATCGCTGTTTGGCTTTTTTGATCGGCATGGCCCCACCTGTCGTTCAGAACACTACTCCAATAAATCGACGGGGTAGTGGCTCTTTGCTTACCGGCTACTTATGAGTCCCGCACTGCCCCTGAACACAAAACGCCTCATACCCACTGTGACACACGCGGCAGGTGTTTACGCCTAATGGTGCATCCGGGTTGGCATCAGTCACATCGCTTCCGTCTTCCTTAAAAACACCGTAGCTGATGGCGCCAGCTTTATGCCCTGAGACAAACAGAAGCTGCAACTCCTTCAAGTGGAGAATCATGTTGGCACCATCCCCCATCCCACCATTTCTTGATTTGTATGCAGCAACAGAGTCAGGCCTCACCAAAACAGCTACAGCACCGGGGCCTTGAGGGCGAACCGCACAATATGTCTCGACCGTTTCCTGATAGATCGGAGGCAGAGCACTCACATCGGCATCACACCCCGGCAGAGCACCAATGGCAGTCAGCGGAGTAGAGACAGCGTTCCAACTCCTCCAGTCGGCTGGGAAAGGCACTTCACTCCCTGCAAGCGACCTACCAGCTGCACCAACCCCGCAGATCAGGACAAATACCAAAGCTCCAAGTTTTTTCATCGCCCAATACTCCTCATTCTCTGCTTCCTAAAAAGTAGTCGGCCAGTTGGAAAAAACCTTGATCCACAGAAAAAATGGCTGGGCCGAAAAGTGATGAATATCAGTTTTATCTAATAAATTCATATGCTTCTGAGATGCTTTTTAGCTTTACATCGGGAACCGAGTTGCCGTAACATCCGGCTCTGCGTTGTTCCGCCTGAGAGATGCTTTTTATCCGGGCCGATGTCGGTTGTTCGTTTGGTATCCGCCAATTACCCGTTCATGCACCGACTCATACTAAGAAAGAGGGTGTGGAATATGTCATTTGTCGCTTCCGGTAGAGGAACTGGCGGTAAAGCGTCCATCATTTTCATCGCTGTAATTTTCCTTGGCGGTGTCATTTTTGCCGGTCTGTTCAATGTCGGATTGGCATTCACCAATGAGATGGATTTCTGTACCAGCTGCCACACCATGAAGGTCAATCTGGAAGAATACAAAGAGACTGTCCACTACAAAAATGCCTCAGGTGTGCGAGCCACATGCTCCGACTGCCATGTCCCCAAAGTGTTCGTGCCAAAAATGATCGCAAAGGTCATGGCAGCTAAAGATGTCTACCATGAGATAATGGGTACTATCGACACTAAGGAGAAATACGAGGCACGTCGATGGGATATGGCGAATCGCGTCTGGGAAAAGATGCGTAACTCGGATTCCCGTGAATGCCGCACCTGCCACGACTTCACCCAGATGGACTTCAGTGAACAAGATCGCACTGCGCGGAAACGCCACTCCAGAGCCATGGACCAGGGTAAAACCTGCATCGACTGTCACAAAGGCATTGCTCATGAGGAACCTGATGAGCCCGACGAGGCTGAGGCGAGAGAAGACTCCTGATCCCAGAAGCGCTACGGAAAATCAATGAAAAGAACCACAATCCCGGCCCTGCTGTTAAGTCTTCTCTTGTCATCCCAGGTCTTTGCGGGTGACAAAGAGAAAGAACGGGAGTTGCGACAGGCCGCCATCATTGATGATATCGAAGCCATGGAGCAACTCCTAGATGAGGGAGTTGCAGTCGATGCTGCCAACATTAAAGGCAAAACCGCCCTCATGATGGCAGTAGAGAATGGCAATATGGATACCATAGTGCTTCTTCTCAGCCGCGGCGCCAAAGTCAACTTTCGCACCACAGAGGGTTGTACAGCCCTGACATTTGCCGCTGAGAATGGGCACCCGGCAATCACCGCTTTTCTTCTCGAACGTGGCGCAAATCTACATGACCGTACACGCGCCGGTTGGGACTCACTGATGATAGCAGCCCGCTACGGCATAACCGACATGGTGGAGCAGCTGCTTTACAAAGGGGCCGACCCCAAAGCATCGGACAAATACGGCAAAAACGCCCTGATGATGGCAGCCGAAAAGGACCATGTAGAAACTGTTGCGATACTGGCAAAAAATGGCGCTGATATCGACTCTCAGGACAAGAATGGATCGACCGCCCTAATTCTGGCAGCCGACCGGGGCAATACCGAGGTAGTCAAAGAACTCCTCACCCAAGGCGCCAGCATCGATAAAAAAGATCGGGATGGCGCCACAGCGCTTACATGGGCAGTGGGGCAGGGTCATATCCAGACTACGCAACTCCTTCTCGAGAGCGGCGCTGACATTAATTCAGCTGATAGCGATGGCATCACACCACTGATGGAAGCCGTTAGCAGTGGCTCCCCGGACATGGTCAAGCTGTTGTTACAAAAAGGTGCAGACAAAAATCTAAAAGACAGAGATGGCAGAACTGCCATCAGCATCGCAACAAAGAAACGAATGAAACAGATCCTGGCTCTGCTTAGCCAGGCGAAGTAAGGCCGTTAACAAAGGATCTAAGGCTTTAGCCGTAACGCTAGATCCTGGGAAATAATAATAAATAGAAACCTATGAGGCGAAGCCTGCGCGACGCTAGAGCGGCCGCGCGTTACGGCTTTGTTGCCGTTAGAAGAGCAATATACGGACGGATGGAGTGTTCAAGCTGTTGGCGACTGCCGCTATTCATCCGACGTGTGCGTAATGTTGGAACCCTCTAAAAAGAGGACCAACACACCCTTGAGGGATACTGATCCCTCCGTTACCACGTAAGCCTGTTCAAAATCCAAAGGAGGTAACATGGCATACACCACCCTCAAGAAGGCCCTGATTGGCGCGCTGGCTATCAGCGCTTCCTCAATGGCTTTCGCAGCTGATAAAAAGCCCCTTATGATGGGCGCAAGCGACAGCATGCTGGCCAACACCTGCGCAGGTTGTCACGGTACCAATGGCGCAAGCGCCGGCCCTGCCACCCCGAGCATTGCGGGACTCTCCACCGAGTACTTTGTTGAGGCAATGCAAGGTTTCAAGAGTGGCGATATCCCCACCACCATCATGGCCCGCATTGCCAAAGGCTACTCTGACGACGAGTTTAAGCAGATGGCCAATTATTTTGGCAAGAAGCCTTTTGTCGGCGCGGAACAGAAGTATGATGCAGCTCTGGCCAAGAAAGGTGCCAAGCTGCATGACAAATATTGCGAAAAGTGCCATGCCGAAGGCGGTTCCTCCGCTGAAGATGACTCCGGTGTACTTGCTGGTCAGCTCGCCATGTACCTGAAATGGTCGCTGGCAGACTACAAGGCGGGTGATCGCGAAGCACCCAAAAAGATGAAAAAGAAGCTTAACAAGATGCTGAAGAAAGAAGGCGACAAGGGCATTGAGGCCTTGGTCAATTTCTACGCCAGCCAGAAATAAGGGGGAGTTTTGAATATGAAGATTACCCGTAGAAATTTTGTCAAAGGTGCAGGTGCTGCCACTGCAGTTGGCATTATTGGAGCGCCCACACTCGCACTGGGCGCTAGCAAAAAAGTAGTAGTGGTTGGCGGCGGCACCGCTGGCGCCACTGCAGCCAAGTACCTGAAGATGGCTGACTCCAGCATCGACGTGACGCTGATCGAGGCCAACAAAAACTACTACACCTGCTACATGTCCAACGAGGTGCTGGGTGGCAACCGCACCATTGACTCAATCCGTTTCGGCTACACTGGATTGGCCAAGCACGGCGTTAATGTGGTCAACGACATCGTCATCGGCATCGATGCCGGCGCCCGCGTCGTCAAGACCAAGGGTGGTAAGAGTTTCAACTACGACCGCTGCATCGTCGCCCCAGGCATCGACTTCAAGTGGGAGAGTATTGAAGGTTATGACGCCAAGGTCGCCGAAGATATCCCCCACGCTTGGAAGGCAGGCTCCCAGACCGTCACCCTGCGCAAGCAGTTGGAGGCGATGAAGGACGGTGGCACCGTTGCCATCTGCCCGCCGCCGAATCCCTTCCGTTGCCCACCTGGGCCCTACGAGCGTGCCTCTCAGATCGCTGATTACCTGAAGCGTAAGAAGCCCAAGTCCAAGATCATCATCCTGGATCCAAAACCGAAGTTCTCCAAGATGGGCCTGTTCGTGCAGGGCTGGAAGGATCTCTACGGCTATGGCACTGCGGACTCCATGATCGATTGGCAGGGCACCCCCAAGGGCTCTGACGACAACGTGCTGAAGAGCGTCAACGCCAAGACCCGCACCGTGACCACCGGTTTCAACGAGGTGACTGCGGACGTGCTGAACGTAATTCCTGCACAGAAAGCGGGCAAGATCGCCTTTGCAGCCGGCCTGACTAAGGGTGACTGGTGTCCGATCAACCTGCACACTTTCGAGTCCACCATTCACAAGAACATCCACGTGATTGGTGATGCTTCGATCGCAAAAGGTATGCCGAAATCCGGCTATGCCGCCAACTCCGAAGCCAAGGTCTGTGCTGCTTCTGTAGCCGCCCTGCTGAGCGGTCAAGAGCCCGGCACCCCGGCCTACGTCAACACCTGCTACTCAATTGTAGGCAAGGACTATGGCATCTCCGTGGCGGCGGTCTATCGTCTGGCCGAGGACGGTTCCAAGATCACCAAGGTATCCGGTGGCCTGACCGCAAAGGATGCCAGCGCCGAGACTCGCAAGCGCGAGGTTCAGTATGCCTATAGCTGGTTCCAGAACATCACAAACGACATCTTTGGGTAAGATCATGTACGCGGTTAGCCTGCTAGGCTGACACGGATGATCGCGCATTCGCCAAGGATGGCGGAGAAGATTACCCTCACAGGATGAGATAAAACTTCTAACCGGGGCCAACGCCCCGGTTTTTTTATTTCGACCTGCTTAAATCCAAAAGCACATGACGCCCAAGGAAACCAGCCTCAACTTGACCTAATCTACTAAACTGCCGTCCAGCAGCAGATAGCATCCTTCCCTGCTCGATCACTCACTTCCTTTTACGCAGGGCGAGAGCCCGCTCCGATTTTTTTACCTGCTGCTGAATCTCTTGAATCAACGAGTTGAAGTCTCCCTGCTCCTCCTCAATAAGGATTCTTCCCGTAGTATCTCTCTGAATAGCGCTGATTCCAGGCTGCCTTCGCTCCAGCTCTTCGAGCAGGGAGGATTGATCTCTCGCCGCCCTGAGCAATCGGCGACTCTCACACATCAGCGCCTTTTGCTGCAACGCCTGTCGAATAGTCACGACCAAATCAATTGTATTCGCAGGCTTAGTAAAAAACCTGCTGATCTGCCCCTCATTTATGGCCTTGATCGCTCCTTCCAGACTCGCCTTGCCGGTCAAAATCATCCTTACCGTGTCTGGGTAGAGCCGATAGATTTCGGCTAGCAGTTCAGAGCCAGACATGCCAGGCATCTCTTCATCAGAAACCACCACATCCACAGTCTCACGCTCCAAGATTGCCAACGCCTCTTGCGCTGAGCCGGCCACAACTATTTCAAAGGGTTCGCGGCGAAGCGCTCGCTGCAGACTTGCCAGTACCTGGGGTTCATCATCAACAAAGAGCACCTTCTGAAGCATCTCGTCTCCAAAGCATTTCCACACAGCTGTACTGCCACCGAATTAGAGGATAGTCGATACGAACAAAAAAGTGGAACTGGCGCCCCGCTCTGCGTAATGACGCATCCTAGGAATTATACCGGGAGCAGCCTGCTCGACTTGCGCTCCGACGATAAACTGCTTGATATCACAATAGAGACATCGAACTTAAGCGTGCATGAGGCAGAAAAAGCAATATGGCAATCATATCTTGCGTAACTGTTGATCCTTCGAAAGCAGTTCTTTTTGGCCCCCATAAAAAAGCCCCTGCCTGGCGGCAAGGGCTTTGTCTGTACTCTGCAGCAGAACCGATGCCCCGCTGGCCATTCCAATCGCTTTCTTCGGTTAGCGATACTGGCCTGGCCTATAACGTGGAGGCACTCCTGGAAGTGGCATCTGGTTGCCTCGATCGCGGGGAAGATTCGCCCTTGAATAGCTGGGGAAGTCAGGGTTCACCCAACCCCGTTCAGCCAGTTTGCCTGGTGGAGGAACCAGCCTGGAGACATAATCCATCACAGCAGCCACATCACGCGCAGTGAAGCGTCGAATCTGTTTTACCATACTGGAATCAGCATTACGGCGACGACCGGTTCTGATCCATTCAAATTGTCGCATCAAATAGCGGTAGTGCTGCCCCTGAATCATTGGGATGTGCTCTTTTCTATTTCCCTCGCCATGCTCGCTATGACATTCCACGCAGTTATCTACGTAAAGCTTTTCGCCGTGCTCCAGGTCCATCCCCGACCCCCGGCCATTAGTTGGCGTCATCGGAAGTTGTGCAATATAGGCTGCAACATCTGCAATCTCTTGCACACCTCCAAGTAGGCGCGAAGAGGTAAAAGGCCGCATAGTAGGATTGTCACGATTTCTGGCGCGGATATCAGCCAACTGCTTGATGATCACTGTATTCAGTTGCCCTGCAAGTTGTGGGTAGGTGCCGTCAACCCGCCCCCAGCCTTCCGGCGTGTGACACACGGCGCAGATTTTGTAAACCTTTTTGCCATTTTCGAGATTCGGCGTCCGCGAGAGCGCCTGATCATACTCTTTCATCGCCTCTTCTGCTGGACTCGCCCACACGCTAGACAGCCCGAACATGCAAGCAAACGCAACCACACCCGCTAAATACTTGTTCATCTAAACCTCACCAACCTGCTTGCCAAGCCCCAATCAGAGGATGCCCCCCAACAAAAGGAAGAACCCATGGCTAAGAACATAACCGGGACCGCGCACGATCATACGATGGGGAGCAGAATATCGGTTAACTGCCGGTCGGGCAATATATATTAAGGGGCATAAACAGCACAATTTTTTTGATGATCACCCAACAATTAGAACCCATTAAACTGCTAATTTTTTGAAATTTAAAGAAAAATTGAATCGCATCAATGCTTTTGTCACAATGCCCGCGTCCTTGTCGGATCAAAACAATCAGCCGCAGGGACCGGCACACAAATTGAAAAAAATATTGCCATTTTTCTCCGCCAGCAGAGACCACGCTCTTGGCTGGGGGGAAGAAATTCGCCTGGAGGTGGAGGCATGGCCTTCCGCAACCACTCCGGGGCCATTCCAAACAAAGCAGCCCCCCTATCACGGCTGCTACTTGCGCAATTCGACCGTTAACCAGGAGGCTTCCAATGAAACGGTTATTACTAACGATCTTGCTTACTCTGCCGTTAACGTCACAGGCGATTGACCTTGAAAATGGCAAAAAGCTCAGCCGCAGCTGCGCCCTCTGCCATGGTATCTACGGCCAAGGCACCCCAGGCCCCGCTTCCCCCCGTCTAGCCGGCACGCCAGCCGGTTACATGACCAAGCAGATAGAGGCCTATATCAGGGGCGATCGCCTCAACCCTCGAATGGTCATTACCTCCTCACTCAGGTCCTTGAGCGAAGATGATATTGACGATATCTCCGCTTACTATGCAAGCATCAACCTTGAGACTATCGCTCCCAGGCTGGCGGAAATCCCCCTATGGCCCGGTGCTATTGATGCGGGCAAGGCCATCTACAACGAAGAGTGTAAGAGCTGCCACCGCAAGAACGGCATGGGCAAATCCCGAAAAAGCATCCCGGCTCTGGCGCTACAGTACTCCCAGTACCTGTTCCGGCAGATAAAGATGTTCCAGTGGAAACAGCGTGTGCATGACGATGACCCGGAAGATGATACCTTCGATGAGTTCGACGACCGACAGGTCGAAAGCATCCTCGCCTACATCTCGTCATTGGCTCCAAACAATAAAAAATAAGGCATAACACTACAGTTCATGATGCGTTGAAGGCGCCCCCATTTCGGAGAAATCTATGAATACGATCAAAACCCTCTGGTTCACCCTCGCGTTGTCAGCAATTCTTTTGCTGCCTGCATATGCTGCTGACAACAATGATCCCCAGATCAACATCACCGACATCAAACAAACCGTAGTTCAGATGAGCGTCAAGGTTCCGCGAGAAGATGCCATCCAGGCACTCATGTCGCGTGCAGCAGAGATCAATCTGAAGTTTGTGTCCCGCCAGCAAGTATCCAAAGAGCTACAAGCCCGCGGACTGAAGACCCCCTACCTCGACATCTTCCAGTTCTGTAACCCTGAAGATGCCCGGAAGATGATCATGCATGACCCGATCTACGCAGCCTATATGCCCTGCCGCATCGCCATGGTTGAAGACAAGCAAGGACAATTATGGCTGATGATGTTAAACCTCGACATGCTGATCAACAGTCAGATGCTGCCGCCTGAACTGACAGAAATTGCAATCCGGGTTAACCAAGCCATGTTGGACGTAATGGTTGCTGGAGCGACCGGCGAATTCTGAGCATATAGTTCAAATTCAAAACCCCAGGTGCGGAAGAGTATTCTCCCGCACCTAGGATGATCAGGCATAAAAAAACGGCGGAAATCGCCGTTTTTTTATGCCTGAAGCAGCAATCTGCTCCAGTTTATTCCTATGAAGTGCCGCACATGTTGCTCGAAATATTGTACTGAAAGATTGCTTTGTGGATATCCCCCAAACTCAGCATACCGAGCAACTCACCATCCTCTGCAACCGGAATCCGGCGAAACTTGTGCCGTATCATAACAGTTGCCGCCTTCAGGATATGCATATCAGGATCAACCGTAATAACCCGCGAAGTCATCACATCTGCGACCTTCAGAGTCACCACATCTTTGTATTGAGTCAGCATACTGTCGTAATCAGGGGCGACCATACCGTCCTTGAAATCCTCCAGGCCCGGGAACATACGGTGCAGCACATCCTTCTCCGCTACGATCCCCTTCAACTTCCCATCCTCCACAACAGGCAGGCCACTAAAACGAAACAGGCACATCAGTGAGACCACCTCCAACAACTTTGCAGCGGGGCTCACAGTCTTAGGCGCACTTGTCATTATGTCGCGTACTAACATTGAAAATAACTCCTCCTCATACGCTTGATTGTTCTCTCGGGTTTCCCCATGGGACAAACCATACGCAATCCGGATAGTATTTCCAACCTTTAGGTAAGCAGCATAAACACCGCAGCATACTCTTATTCTCTGATGTGCAAACGCCCCATTAAACCAAGCGCATTACACCCGAAACGAACGGTGAGGCAGACATGCTGCCTCAAATCACAAATACAAAACGGGATTATGGCTGACGTCTGGCTGACAACTGTCTTTGCGCAAATACTTCAGAGGCTGACGCCACAAGACAAGCAAGATCGACAGAATCCAGCGACCCGGGCTCCACCCCGGCAACCCCCGCCACCTCGGCACGCTGCAGCAAGTGCCGGTCCCCGTTTCGGGACAACATCACAACCGGCAAGGATGCCAACTCGACCAGTGTCTCCAAAGCGTCAAGCAGACGTGGAGTCGGGGCATCCACATCCACCAGTAGAAAATCGGGATTTAGTCTGGCCACCCAGGTCAGCAGATCCGTATTGGTACGAACAGCAGCGGCCAGGGAGAGATGCGCTCCGTCCAGGCATCGACGCAGATAGACTTCAGAAGCCAACTGATCACTAACATAAAGTACTGAACGCATAACCTCACCATCTCCTCACCCAAGCGGGCAACAGCTTCTTTTTTCTGTTTACGGCCGACCTCGTTAACCCTACATGCATTTCATTTTTTTGCTTCCGCAAGGCACAAAAAAACCGCAGTGGGTCACAGGAATTTACCTCTTCGTTCGACACCACCCACCCTCACCCCACAGCAGCATCTACAGCAACCGTTAAACAGCAAGCTAAGCCTGTGTTTTTACTAAAAATGCAGCAAATCCCACCTTACTTATCCACAGCTCACCCACAATCTGCGCACCAGTTATCACCCTTCCATACACAACATATTGTGTTTGACAGCAAGAAATATGCGTATATATTGTGCCTCAGCAGCTGAGCAGCACACCAGATTCTGCGGACAGGGCACAAAATCAACACAGCCCCCCCCCCGGCAACCTCCCTGCGAACGGGAAGTGGAGCACCGGAGCCGCACCAATGCCTGCTGTAAATCATTGACAGCCTGTACCGCAACCCAAGCCACCCGGCTTCAGAACATCATTGCGAACAGCCACAGAAGATTGAGTCCGGAGGAGACATGGCAATCGAAGCGACCCCAGAGAATTTTGCAGACGCATCTATCCCCCCGCTAACTGCCAGCAGTTTCAGCCCGGATGCGATCGACGACACCCAGGGTAACCTGCAGGTGATCCGCCGCAACGGCAAAGTCACCCACTTCGACGCCAGCAAAATCTCGGTTGCCATCACCAAGGCGTTCCTCGCTGTGGAGGGAGGCAGTGCCGCCGCCTCCAGCCGCATCCACAATGCGGTCGAGCAGGTCACCGAGCAGGTGGTCAAGGCCCTCACCCGCCGCCTGCCCGCCGGCGGCACCGTGCATATCGAAGACATCCAGGACCAGGTTGAACTCGTCTTGATGCGCTCCGGCGAGCACAAGGTGGCCCGCGCCTACGTACTCTATCGCGAGCAGCAGGCGCAGAAGCGTGCTGAAGAGGCCGCCCTCCGCGCCGAGGTCGAGGGAGAACAACCCGAGCACCAGGTGATGGTGACTCTGGCAGATGGCTCCAAGCGTCCCCTCGACATCGCCCGCCTGAAGACCCTACTCGCTGAGGCCTGCAATGGCCTCGACCAGGTCGACGCCCAGCGGGTGCTCGACGCCACCTGCCGCAACCTATTCGACGGCGTCACCGAGAACGACATTTCCCAGGCGCTGGTGATGAGCGCCCGTACCCTGATCGACCAGGAGCCCAACTACTCCCAGGTCTCAGCGCGACTGCTGCTGGATATCCTGCGCCGCGAGGCCCTCAGCTTCCTCGATCTCGACCTCGACAACCCAGTGCAGACCCAGGCCGAAATGGGCAAACACTATGCCGACTACTTCAAAGCCTACGTCAAACGCGCCGTCAAACTGGAGCTGCTCGACAGCCGCCTGCAGCAGTACGACCTGCAGCGCATCACCGACGCGATCAAACCCGAGCGCGACCTGCAGTTCAACTATCTAGGGCTGCAGACCCTCTACGACCGCTACTTCATCCACACGGAAGAGGGCACCCGCTTCGAACTGCCACAGGCCTTCTTCATGCGCGTGGCGATGGGGCTGGCGATCAACGAGATCGATCGCGAAGGCCGCGCCATCGAATTCTACAATCTGCTCTCATCCTTTGACTTCATGAGCTCCACGCCGACCCTGTTCAACGCCGCCACCCTACGGCCGCAGCTCTCCAGCTGCTACCTGACTACCATCTCGGACGACTTGGACGGCATCTACTCGGCAATCAAGGACAACGCCCTGCTCTCCAAGTTCGCCGGCGGCCTGGGCAACGACTGGAGCCGGGTGCGCGGCCTCGGCGCCCACATCAAGGGTACCAACGGCAAGAGCCAGGGCGTGGTGCCCTTCCTCAAGGTAGCCAACGACACCGCCGTCGCCGTCAACCAGGGCGGCAAGCGCAAGGGCGCAGTCTGCGCCTACCTGGAGACCTGGCACATCGACATCGAGGACTTCCTCGAGCTGCGCAAGAACACCGGTGACGAGCGCCGCCGCACCCATGACATGAACACCGCCAACTGGATCCCCGACCTGTTCATGAAGCGAGTCGCCGAAGAGGGCGACTGGACCCTGTTCTCCCCCAACGAGGTGCCCGACCTGCACGACCTCACCGGGGCTGAGTTCGAGGCCGTCTACACCGCCTGCGAAGAGAAGGCCGCGCGCGGCGAAATCAAAGTCTTTCGCAGCCTCAAGGCGGTGGATCTGTGGCGCAAGATGCTCGGCATGCTGTTCGAGACCGGCCACCCCTGGATCACCTTCAAAGATCCCTGCAACATCCGCTACACCAACCAGCACGCCGGCGTGGTACACAGCTCCAACCTCTGCACCGAGATCACCCTGCACACCAACGACAGCGAGATCGCGGTCTGCAACCTAGGCTCGGTGAACCTGGCCGCCCATGTCAACGAGCACGGCCTCGACATAGCGAAGCTGGAGCGCACGGTCACCACCGCCATGCGCATGCTCGACAACGTTATCGACTACAACTACTACAGTGTGCCCCAGGCGCGTCACTCCAACCTGCGCCACCGCCCGGTGGGGCTCGGCATCATGGGCTTCCAGGACGCGCTCTACAAACAGCGCATCGGCTACGCCTCGGAACAGGCGCTGACCTTCGCCGACCGCTCCATGGAGGCGGTCTCCTACTACGCCATCCAGGCCTCTTCCGAACTGGCGGCAGAACGCGGCCGCTACTCCAGCTATGAAGGCTCGCTATGGAGCCAGGGCGTGTTGCCGATCGACTCACTGCAGCAGCTCAAGCAGGCCCGTGGCGACTACCTGCAGATCGACCAGAGCAGCAGCCTTGACTGGGATGCACTGCGTGAAAAGGTGAAGACCCAGGGCATGCGCAACTCCAACACCATGGCCATCGCTCCCACCGCCACCATCTCCAACATCGTCGGCGTCAGCCAGTCGATCGAGCCCACCTATCAGAACCTGTTCGTCAAATCGAACCTCTCCGGCGAGTTCACCGTGGTCAACCCCTATCTGGTGCATGACCTGAAGCGCGAGGGGCTGTGGGACGAGGTGATGATCAACGACCTCAAATACTACGACGGCAGCCTGGCGCCCATCGAGCGCGTCCCGGCGGAGCTGAAGGTGCTCTACGCCACCGCCTTCGAGATCGACCCTCGCTGGCTGGTGGAGGCCGGCGCCCGTCGCCAAAAGTGGATCGACCAGGGCCAGTCGCTCAACCTCTACATGGCCGAGCCGTCGGGCAAGAAGCTCGACAACCTCTACAAACTAGCCTGGGTGCGCGGCCTCAAGACCACCTACTACCTGCGCTCGATGGGCGCTACCGCAGTCGAAAAAACCACCGCCAGCAGCAGTGGTGACGTCAATCGACTCGGCGACGGCGCTCCGGCCGAGGCGCCCAAGGCCTGCTCGATCCTCGACCCGGATTGCGAAGCCTGTCAGTAAGTTACGCAATAAAAAAGCCCAAGGTGCGCCAACACCTTAGGCTTCGTGGCATGGTAGTAAAGGAGTCCTTCTGCCACCTACCGTCGTTGCTCTTTCACAAGCACTAGCAATGCTAGCACAACGAACGGTAGCTCGAAATCTCCTTCTTAATGTAATTAGGAGCATTGAGATGCTAGATCCTAAAAAGTCGGTATATGTACACGCATATTCCAGATTCCGTTACGGAAGATGGGAGTATGTGAGTCAACACTACCGCTCCATGCCTAGTTAAATCTAGGGGGTCAGGGGCACGAAAGTGCCCCCAACTTTCGTGTTCGCATTGTTTAGCTTTCCGCTTATAACGAAAAAATGACAGTATCCGAAACGGGAGACGGACATGCTGAACTGGGACGACCCACTGGCACCACTGACCAACCAACAGAGCGCCACCGCAACCGCTGTTGAGCCGGCAGCGCCGGCCGAACCTGCGCCGAAGCCCCACCCGGAGGCCAACCCACTGCTCAGCAATCGCGCCACACCCCAGCCTGTCGCCGCGCCGCTTGACACCAAGCCGGTCAACCCGGACGACAAGCGGGTGGTCAACGGCCTCACCGACGTCAACCAGCTGGCGCCATTCAAATACCCTTGGGCCTGGGAGTACTTCCTCAACGCCAACAAGAACCACTGGACGCCGCTGGACATCAACATGGCCCAGGACGTTCACGACTACCACCACAAGCTGACCCTGGAAGAGCGCCACATCTACGAGAACGTGCTCTCCTACCTGACCACCTCCGACATCTTGGCGATGCGCAACATCGGCCTGGCGGTGATGGAAAAGATGAGTGCACCTGAGCTGCAGATCTACCAGGCGCGTCAGGTCTACGAGGAGGCCCTGCACACCTGGACCTACCAGCACTGCATCGAGACCATCGGCCTCGATCAGGGCGAGATCTACAACCGCTACCGGGTGGTGCCGGAGATCAACGGCAAGATCCAAATCGCCAACCGCCGTCTACACTCGATCCTGCGCTCCGATGTGGACCTGTCCAACCGCGATGAGCTGGAAAACTTCCTGATGGCCTACCTCTTTTTCGCCGGCATCTTCGAGGGGGTCTGGTTCTATAACGGTTTCTCGCCGATCTTTGCCCTGCAGCGCCGCGGCCTGATGAAGGGCACCGCCGAACAGCTGCAATACATCATGCGCGATGAGGTGCTGCACGCCTCCTTCGGCATCCGCGTCGCCAAGCAGATCATGCTGGAAGAGAACATCGCCCCCGATCCCCAGGCGATCCGTGAGATGTGGGACGAGTGCGAGGCAGCGGAAGATGCTTACGCCGGTTATATCCTGCGCGATCCGATCCTCGGCTACAGTAAAGATGACCACATGGGACAGTTTCGTTATGTCGCCAACCGACGCGCCCGGCAGATCGGACTGTCAGAGCCCTACCCCGGCGCCGAGGCAACCTTACCTTGGCTCGACGAACAGGCCAATCTGCGCAAGGAGAAGAACTTCTTTGAGACTACTGTCACCGAGTACCAGACCGGTGGCGCACTCAACTGGGACTGACCTGAAAGCGGGAGCGCTGCGGCTGAAAGGCCGCCAGCCCTCCCATCAGTGGAGAGAGACCATGTATTGCCAGCGTTGCCGATCCCTGATGCTGATGGCCGAACAGAACCGTCAGGGCCACACCGAACAGACACGTTACGAATGCCCCAACTGCGGTCGCGGAGAGCTGCTGACCCGGCGCATCCAGGAGAGCCTCCACCCCAGGCATGCCGACGATCCTCAACCGCCAGCCGCCAGCCGTCACCTGCTCCACCCGGGCTGAGCATAGATCATCAGCCGTGCCACTTGGACCGGATCTGCATCGAAACGGGCTGGCTCGAGCGCCAGCCCGTTCAACAAGCCACTCGAGTTTCGGCACCTCTTTATCCTCTGGCAGCGGCTGATCGAGCAACAGGCTCCGCGTGGATCACGCCTCCCCTGGGTTTCCCCGCATCACCGGCAACGACCCTATTCCGATGAAACAGCTTCTGGCATTGCTGGCAGCCGCCTACCTTCTGCTTACCGGCTACCTCTACCTCAATCAGCGCACCCTGTTCTACTTTACCGGGGCAACCTCACCGGCCGCCGTGCCGACCAATTACACCATTGAGGTCAACGGCCTGACGCTGCACGGCTGGTTGATCAACCCGGGAGCTGACGAGGCGATCCTCTACTTCGGCGGCAACGCTGAACACATCGAATACAACATCGACCAGTTCAGCCGGATCCTTGCCGGACAGAGCCTCTACCTGATCCCCTACCGGGGCTATGGCAACAACCCAGGTCGTCCATCCGAGGCAGCACTGCTCGCCGATTCCGAGGCAATCTACGACCAGATCCAGCCCAAACACCGCCAGATCTCACTGCTGGGACGCAGCCTCGGCAGCGCCATCGCCATCCACCTCGCCAGTCGACGCCCGATCACCAGACTGGGGCTGATCACCCCCTTCGACAGCGTGGAGAGTATTGCCGCCCGCGCCTACCCGCTGTTTCCGGTACGGCTACTGCTGAAGGATCGCTATCTCTCCAGCGACAAGGCCGAGGCAATTACCGCCGATACCCTGATCCTCTACGCCGAGCGGGATGAGGTGGTCCCAGCGGTGAACACCCAGGCCCTGATTACCGCCCTCAAGGCGGCCAGGGTGGAAGCTGTGCAGCTGTCCGGCACTACTCACAACAACATCGCCCAACACCCCGACTTCTCCCCACTATTGCGCGGTTTTTTTAGGCACCCTGATTCTCCAGCAGACCACCCATGACGCTCAACACCCTCTGCTTCACCCGGCTGCAGGCAAGCGGTTTGCAACAAAATAAATCATGGCCGCCCAGATTTATTCAGAAGCTCCTTATGAATCGCCCTAAGGCATGTACATTTTTTCCATATTGAGCTTGTAGGACCAGGGCAGGCCAGCATTCTTCCAACCGTTTTTCAGACGCCAGCTTTTTCGCTCGCCCGACTTGATCTTGCCACCTTCAAAACCATCGGTGACCACATAGACCTGCGTGTACCCCTTGCCCCACAGCATCTTGGCGCTGGGCGCGCCCCGAGTGCCGCCGGAACGACACATGAGGATCACCGGCGCCTCCTTGCTCAGGCCTCGGGCCTCGAGCGCCGCGGCAATCTGCTTCTCAAAATTGACATTCGTCTCCATCAAAAAGACCGGCTTCTTCGGATTCTTTTTGCTGCGGTTGGCGATTTTGTAGGGGATATTGATATCCACCACATCAGTAAAACCGGTGAACATGATCTCCACCGGATCACGCACATCGACGAACAGCACCTGATCGCCCTGTTTCTGCTTCATCGCATTCGCCTCCACGGAATCGACGTAGAGGTGCCAGGGGGTCTGTTTCGTCGGGTCTTCCGGTTCGGGGGCAGCCCACAGGGCACTGGCACCGGCAGCCAAAACAATGCTTGCGAGGGTAAGTATGGTTTTTCTCATGTTACTACTCCTGAGATTTAGCTATTCAGATTACTGCGCAAAAATGCGATTTTTACTTCGGCAATGGCTCCATGCATTGCTCTCGACTTTGGCTCCAAGCAGCGCTCTACCTCCTGTACCCCAAGGGCACTTCCTTTGGGGCGCATCCATGCCGTCGTGTAACCAAAGGGGATGGAATGCTTCATTGCATCCTGCAATCGCGGCATCTGTACGTCCGTGTACGGCGCCGGAGAGGGCTCCAGGAACATTGAAAAGGCTCAACCCCTGGCGAGCGTTTTCACTACTCCGGCACACAGATTTTTTTCATCCTCACCGCCCGGCTGGTACGCACCAACAACAGGCCGACGATCAGGGTCAGCAGCAACAGCAGGCCGCTGCCGATATAGAGGTAAATCATGCCGTTGGTCAGCTCATGCATCAGCAGGCTGGCGATAGTGATAGCCGCCACTGGAAAGGAGTAGGCCCACCAGCTCAGAAAAAACTGCAGCCGAGTGAAACGCCCCACCTGGGTAAACAGCAACAGCGTCAGGAATAGGCCGCTGTAGTAGAGAATGCGGGCAAAGCTGTCCAGTTCCCCGGTCAGTTTCATGTAGGCCACGAAACCCACCGCCGGCGGTGCAATCAGGATAAACAGGGTCGGCATCAGCTTGGCCGGTAGCGGATCATGAAACAGGATGCGATAGAAGATGATCGTCAGGAGGATCATCCAGAACAGCAGTCCGACACTGAAGAAGAACCAGGAGACATCCACGTAACCGAGAGGCATACCCGCCACCGGCACCAGCACATTACCCACCGCCGGAATAAACCAGGCCGGATTCAGATGATGCACCTCAAAATGCTCATGGTGAATCCAGACATTCACCACATAGAGAGTGAAGAGCAGGTGCAACGCCGTGCCGGTCATCCACAATAGGCGGCTGATATCCTCACTGACCACCAGGAAACAGACCGACAACAGCAACAGACTGATGGAGACCGCCGGAAAGAAATTCAGCTTTACCGGATTTTTCAGCTCCGCCAGAACTGCCTTGCGGTGATGGATCAGCTTGGCGCCGTAGAGCACCAGCAGCACCAGAAACAGGCCACTGGTGAGTCCCACCAGCCAGGGGTTGATCTGCAGTTCCCACTGCCAGACATGCTGCGCCTTCTGCCAGGCAATCGTCAGTCCCGCCATCCCCATCACCATGGAAAAGAATGAGATCGGCAGGTTCTCCAGTCTCTCTTGCTGTGACATATCCAATCCTCCACCATGCGAGTCAGCGCGATTTAATAGTTGATTAAAATGGTAAGGAATTATCGCGGCATCGGCATTGAAAAATATCAATATCCATCAAGTTCACTGGAGAACGGTGGCGCGACGACAACTGGTCCAGCTGCCGTTGCAGAGATGTGTGGCGACGGCAAGAATAAGGGAGGGACGGGATATTCCACGAATAAAAATAGGGAACAACCCTAGACATCCAAAGGCAACTACCAGCATTTTTTTAGCGATCCTGTAGGTATTATGGATACCTCACGTTAGCTGGGGGTTACCCGAAGCGATCAGAGGACCGATCTATGACATCCATTGAGCAACTGAGTGAACTGGTGGAACTCTCCAGGCTGGATGAAAATATCATCGCTCAACATAGAGAACCGCTGCTGAAAGCCTTGACCGAGTGGACCCCGGAATTCACCAGCTGGCTGCACACAAAAACCAGCTGCTCTGAGAATAGCCCTGAACTCCTGATGGACGGCTATTTCGAGTCATTTGTCTGCGCTAGATACAACCAAACCTTTTACGCCATTCAATATCAACAGGCGCTGCACTGGCTGGCGCAGGGCATCGCTCCATCCCAGGCCATCGGTTCACTCAGCCAGATCCGGCAATTTTTTATCCACTTGGCCGAATCCTGGCAGCAGATGGATCTTGCCCGCTCGCTCTGTCGAGTCGTCGACCTCTCACAATCGATCCAGGCAACCGTTGCCCACCTGGAACACACCCTGGAGAAGCTACGTCAATCGGCGCAACAGGATATCAACCGCATCAGACGCAGCTGCAGCGTTCTGGGCAACACAGATCAGGACGATATCGTAAAGGCCTATATCGCCCACTATCGCTGGAAGGTGCGCGCTTATTCGCTGGCCCTTGGCGAACCACTGCAGCAGGAGGAAGTGCCAATCAGCCCGCACGAATGCGAGTTAGGGCGCTGGCTCGACAAAGGCGGCATCAGGCGATTTCCGGAGGATGTTCAAGAAGGACTGCTGGCGGCCCACGAACGCCTTCACCATCTGATGGCGATCATCCTCGACAAGGCGAAAACCCAGCAACCGCAGGATATCAGCCACTATCTGATGGATCTTGAAGCGGCCTCGGAAGAGATGGCAACGATTCTGGGCAACTGCATCGAACAGGAGGTTTACCAGCTGGCGGTGGAAGACAATCTGACCCGCCTGGGCAATCGCCGCATGTTTGATCGCGAGCTCGCCCGCCGGATCTCCCATTCGCAACGCCACAACTCCGGCTTTGGCCTATTGTTCATGGATCTCGACAACTTCAAGACCATCAACGACCGCTACGGCCACAGCATCGGTGATCTGGTGCTGAAATCAGTAGCACAAGTGCTGCAAGCGATGATGCGCGGTGGAGATACCGTATTTCGCTGGGGTGGCGAAGAGTTTGGCGCACTGATCCACGCCGACAATATCGAGGAGGTCGGCCAGCTTGCCGAACGTTTGCGCGCAAAGGTGGCAGAAACGCCGATACAAACCGATCTCGAACCAATCGGGGTGACATTGAGTATTGGCGCCACCCTCTACTCACCCAGTGAAGAGAGATCAGATGGCATGTTCAGACGGGCCGACAGCCACCTGAACAATGCCAAGGCACAGGGGCGCAATCGGGTTATCGTCGGCTGAACTGTCACACGGATGTGGTTATCCCCTTCAAGTAACAAGCAGTCTGGCCGGCTACGCGCCAGGCAGACAGCTGCTGTTTAACTCTTGGTCCCAGGGATATATGCTGTGGGCTACCCCAGGATCGAATCAACTGAAGGACCGTTATGATCAATCCGCGTCATTCCCTGTTCTGGATGGGGATCTACCTGGCGGTAGTGAGCGTCGTCTGCGGCCTGCTCTTCCTGCCACTAAAATCCGCCTTCATGGCCAACTGGGGCTTCAACACCCTGATCCTCAGCCTGCTGCTAGTGGGGGTGGGCATCACCCTCCGCCAGGTGCTGGTGCTGGAAACCGAGATCAACTGGATCAAGCTGTTCCGTACCGGTCAGTCCGGTATTTCGGTGGCTGACGAACCACGCCTGCTCAAGCCGCTGGCCAAACACCTCTCCGGACTGCGCAAAGACCGTTTCCGCCTCTCCGCCCTGTCACTGCGTACCGTGCTGGGCGGCATCCGCGAACGCCTCGATGAGTCCCGCGAGATCTCCCGCTACATGATCGGCCTGCTGATCTTCCTCGGCCTGCTTGGCACCTTCTGGGGACTGCTCGACACCATCTCCGCGGTGGGCCAGGTGATCGGCGCCCTCGACGTCGGCAACAACGACTTCGCCGCCGTCTTCACTGAACTCAAAACCGGGCTGCGCAAACCCCTCGACGGCATGGGAACCGCCTTCAGCTCCTCCCTGTTCGGCCTTGGCGGATCGCTGGTGCTGGGGTTTCTCGACATCCAGGCCGGCCACGCTCAGAACCGCTTCTTCAACGGCCTGGAGGAGTGGCTCTCCGGCGTTACCCAGCTGATCGATGATCCCGATGCGATAAGTGAAGAGGCGAGCCGCGGCACTGAGGTTCCAGTGGGGCGCCAGGATCAGTTCGATCTGCTGATTCAGGAGATGCGGACCGATCGCCAGCTGATGCGACAACTGCTGGCGCACTATGAAAAGGGTGTAGCTGAGGACGACACCACAGCCAACGGAAGCTAGCCATGTTCACCAGCGCACGCCGCTCACGACACCAGATCAACGTCTGGCCAGGCTATGTGGACGCCCTCTCCGCGCTGCTGATCCTGGTCATCTTCGTCATCCTGATCTTCACCTTCGCCCAGTTTCTGCTGTCGCAGATTCTCAGCAATCAGGAGAGCGAGCTGGCTAACCTTAACCAGCAGATCGCCGCCCTCAGCCACGACCTGGGGCTGGAACGCACCCAGCGCGCCAGCCTGGAGCAGGATGTCAGCCAACTCTCCGGTATGATCAGCGAACTCACCGACGAAAAGTTTCAGCTCTCCAGCCAGATCGGCCAGCTGACTACCCAGGGCGAGGCCGACCAAAAACAGATCGAACTGCAGCTGCTCAACATCGCCAGTCTGCAGCAGGACATCGCCACCCTGCAGGCGATGCGCCAAAAGCTCGAACAGGAGGTCGGCCAGCTCGCCAGCAACCTGCAACAGAAAGACGAAGCGTTGGGCCAGCTGCGCGATCGCAGCCAATCACTGCAGGCGGAACTGGCGGATCAGCAAGAACGCACCCTGCTGGCCCAGCAGCAGCTGCAACACAAAGAGATCAACATCCAGGCCCTCAACGTCCTAGTTGGCCTGCAGCGTGAGGCGATCAACAAAGAGCGCCGGCTGAGCGAAGAGGCACAGATCGAGGTGGCCGCACTGAGCCAGAAGATCGGCCTGCTGCGCAGCCAGTTGCAGGAGATCAGCGCTGCACTGAAGCTGTCGGAACAGGAGAAGACGACGCAGCAGAACGAGATCAAACGTCTCGGCGAACGACTCAATATTGAACTGGCGAGGCAGGTCAACCGGCTCGAGCAGTATCGCTCGGAATTCTTCGGCCGGCTACGCGCACTACTTGGCAACAACCCGGCGGTGCGCATCGTCGGCGACCGCTTCCTGTTCCAATCGGAGCTGCTGTTCGCCTCCGGCTCCGCCAGGCTGGGCGCCAAGGGCAAGGCGGAGCTGGCCAAACTGGCGGTTACATTGAAGCAGGTGGCAACCCGCATTCCCAAAGAGATCAACTGGATCCTGCGGATCGACGGCCACACCGACCGGCTGCCGATCCACACCGAGCAGTTCCCCTCCAACTGGGAGCTCTCCTCAGCACGGGCAGTCTCAGTGGTGCGCTACCTGGCCAGCCAGGGCATTCCCCAGCGACGCCTCACCGCCGCCGGCTTCGGCGAGTTCCACCCCATCGACACAGGGGATACACCGGAAGCACTGAGCCACAACCGCCGCATCGAGATTAAGCTAACTTCACTCTGAATGACTGGCTCACTCTTTCAGACAGCATAGGATGCGGTAAGGCGGCCACCTCCTAGCCGTTTGTTATGGCATGATGTACCGCGTCATAAAATAGCTCCCGCAGTGCATCGTACTCCGGTTCCGGATCTACGAGGTCGTAACGCATGGTCTTGTGCAACTCGATCTGGAGCCCCATGCCACTGGCATTCTTGTTGACGATATTGCGACGAGAACGTCCCGACAACCCGTCACAGCTCTCCCCTGTACCAGCCTTAGTCGCATCCACCGGAATCAGCTCATATTCACCGAAAACACTCCGATTCTGCTCGATATAGTCGATAAAGGCGGCCCGCTGGGCGCTGTTTCTCCCTCCCACACAGATGGTGCCTGTGGGGTAACCACGACGACTGCTATAGCCGTGGATGGCAACGCTGTGGCTGCGGCTTCCCACCAGAGCAATGGCATTCGTTTCATCAAAATGGCTGGAGGTGATATGCAATCGGCGATAGTTACTCAGTCCATCGAGGCAGGCAGCCTGGCCGTGTCCCTGAAATCCGTAGTGGCTCCAACTATAACGGTCGGCCAGCGCCTGAGCGATCTGGCTGGTCTTGGCCTCGATGCGGCCACCATGGATCGAGAGCACCACCACACTGCTGCCTGGGTCATTGATGTTGATGTGGTAGTCCCGCCCCTGCAGACAGCTGGTTGAATCCACCAGTGCCGGTCCACTACAACTGCCCGACTCCACACACTTGAAATAATCGGCTGCAACGGGCGCTACCATAATCAGCAGGCCCAAGGTGACACCGCACACTGGGAACAAAATGGATCTCATCTTCATCGTCGGCCCCATCCATTGATATAGGAATCTTATTCTTTACGCGCCGCCAGCATAACCTATACGCCAGCCCCCACCAACACAGCAGACCAAAAAAACTCATCCTCTGTCGGCCGCTTTTGCACTACAATATCCATGGCGCAAAATCGTCTCGTTCCTTAGGAACAGGCATCCCGTTTGAGCTAAACAGTGCACACGGACAGATAAAAATATGAAAAAAATCGCGGCATTAGCACTCCTCCCCCTGATCTTGGCGAGCCTTCAGGCAAACGCCTACGTGGTGCATGAAAACGGCTCCACTGCGGAACTAGGGAGCGTTGGCGACAACACCTTCTCTTTCCTCGACAAGTTTGTCGCAATGGACTTCAGCGTCGGCAGCGAGACCCTGCTGGACGGACTCACCTTCAACGCCATCACCAAGGCATCGACCCTGACACCAACCGTTCAGGTTGCCCTCTACAACAACGCTACCGGCAGTGTCGGCACCGAGCTGTTTCGCGGCACCTTCGCTATTAATTTGATCGAGATCACCGGCATCTTTGGCAGCGACATTCAGCGCAGCTACTCGCTCACCCTCAGTGATTGGCTGCTCGGCCCCGGTGACTACTGGATCGCGCTGCAGGCTGATCCCGCCCAGTTCGCCATGCACTGGACCCGGGTCGGCCTGGACGGCATGATCGGCGACAAGATTGGCACCTCCGGCGGCTACACCGTTCCCACCAACGACACCTATTTTCTGCTCACTGGCCACGATCCGATCGTGCCCCCCCCCACGCCGGCGGCGGAACCTTCTGCGATATTGCTGTTCAGTCTGGGCATTGCCGGGCTCGGCATCGCCCGCCGGAAGCGAAACAAGCCGCATCCATCGGCGCATAGCGATGGATAGCGAAGCCTCCGGAAATTGTTGGCACTGCAACCAGCCCCTACAGGCTTTGGATTACCGGCGGGAATCCACCTGTCCAGCATGCAACCGCCACACTCACGTTTGCAAAAACTGCCGCTTCTACACACCCGGCCGACACAATGATTGCCTGGAACCGATCGCAGAGCAGGTGACGGAGAAAGAGCGGGCCAACTTTTGCGACTACTTCGAGCCTGCCGACCGCGAGGCCGCCACAACGACAGCCGCTTCAGCAGAGGCCCTGCTCGACGCGGCTGAGGATCTCTTCAAATAGTCTCTCCCATCATGAATCACAAACAGCAACACACCCTCGCAGCCATCTTCCACGATCCAGTCAGCGCCAATATCCACTGGCGTGAGATCGAATCGCTATTGAAGGCAGCAGGGGCCGAGCTGGAAGAGTCCCACGGCGCCCGCCTGCGGGTGCTGCTCAACGGCCTGGAAGAGACCCTGCACCGCCCCCACCACAGCGCCGCCCTGACCAAGGAGAGTGTGCGCAACCTGCGCAAGTTCCTCAGCGCGGCAGGCGTCACACCCCACACCCATTGAGCCCTCAGATTTGACGCCTATGGACGGCCCATGCCCGCCGGCAGCGTTGGATTGGCTACCCGATTAATGCCCGAGCAACCGCCGCGTCAGATGCAGCCGCACCTCAGCCTGCTCGGTGAGCATGTGGAACAGATGGTGCGGCCCAGTCGCCTTGTCGATTAGCGGCTGCAGATCATCACGGATCTCAGCGTAGTACGCCAGCAGCCGTCGGTCGAAACGCTGCAGCGCAGCGCTGAGCGGATCCTTCCGATGACGCGCCAGAATCCGTTCCGCCCCCTCTTGCTGCAGATTTCCCAGACTGATGTGCACCGCGTTGAACAGGGTCACCCAGCCATTGAACCAGAACATCAGATCGGTATCGAAGCTCTCCCCCGGCGGTGGGCCACTCTGCAATACCTGCTGCAGCAGATCATGCTCCTTCACGAACTCCCCCGCCTCCAGCAGCTCCGCCCGGCCATAGGCATCGATGGTCGAACTGGTGAGCAAGATCGGGCGCTGTGGATGACGGGCCAGAACAAAACTCGCATCCTTGATCAGCTGCCCCTGCTGGCTGCTATCCAACGGATTGCGCTTGAGCCGCGGCGACGGCGCCGAAGAGAGTAGCTGCACCTGCTGCCCCCGCTCCCCCAACTCCTCAAGCAGACGCCCGAACACCCCTTTCTGAAACAGCTCCATGGAGAAGTTGAGGCTGGTCTGCTTATGCAACAGACAGAGCTGGATCCGTTTGAAGTGGGGTGCGGTCTCGACGATATTGGCGATCTTCGCCACCGGGATACGCTCCTTCAGCGCCCCCCGTTTGTCGACCACCACCTCCTGATGAAATTCGTCGAAGCTGATCTGCAGCAGCAGACTCGCCTCGGGCCAATGGACGGGACGATCCTTCAGGGCTCGCTGCATCGCTTTGAACACCCGTTCGCTACTTGCCCGATCGTCCGCGAAGTCGCCATTGAGCAGGATCGCAAACTGGCGGATATGACGCATACTGCGGATCGCCGCATAGAAATGCTCGAGATGACGGGTCAGATCGCCACCGGTGAAGAGCACACTCTCGGTCAGACCATCCACCAGTTGGTAGAGCGACTGCGGTTCCAGCTGCTGCTTCACCGGTGGCCGCCAGATGAACATGCAGTGGCGACAGGTCTGCGGGCAACCCATCGCAGGGATTAGCCCCAGCTTGGCAAAACGCAACTCACCACCTGGATCGGGCAGCCCATCCAGCAGCGCCAACCGTTCACGATCCGCCTCGTTCAGCATCTCGCCATAGCGCTGCCGTTCCTCTCGCGCCAGACCACTGTAGGCGAGCTTGTAGCTCTCCGTTAACAACCCCAGCCCCTGCCAGAGCCGCACCACCCGCGCGGTCAACCGCTCCGGATCGCCATCAGCAGACTCCAGCAACGCCAGCAGCTGCGCCCGCTGTACCGGCGCATCGGCAGGCGCCTGCAACCAGTGGTCGATATAGCCCCGGACAAAGGCCTCGGCATCTTCAGACTCCAGCAGCAGATCCATCAGAAAGCCACGGGAGCGGCGAAACGGAACCAGCAGCTCAGCCAGATAGCTGGGATGAACATTGTGCCGCAGCCAGTGGTAACCATAGAGGTAGCTCATCAGGAAGCTGAGATTGGCCGCATCGGGCCGCTCCGCCAGCAACTCCCCCATGGCGCCGCTGGTCATGCGATTGATCTCCCACTTGAAGCGCTGCCGCAGACCGGTGAGATAGTGTTTTTTCAGCACCGCCTGGCTGGCGGGTTGCACGGTTTTTGCTGCGCGGGCGGACATCGCTCTGGCTGGCCTCTCGATTCATACAGAAGTTTCACAATCTTAGGGAATTTGCACCGGAAGAAACACAGGAGATGGCAGAAGATTTCCGCATCGACTGATTGCCGTACCGGCACCTGCCGATATACTGCGAAAAGACATTGCTCTGGAGATCGCGCCTATGTACCTGCTCGCCTTCTATGTCCCCGAGAGCCACTTGGAAAGCCTCAAGCAGGCACTGTTCGACAAAGGTGCCGGGCGCCTTGCCGCCTACGACCGTTGCGCCTGGGAGACTGAGGGGCGCGGCCAGTTCCGGCCATTGGCGGGCAGCCGCCCATTCATTGGGGAAACAGGCAGGACTGAGCAGCTAGTTGAATACAAGGTGGAGATGATCTGTGCCGAAGAACGGATTAAGGCTGTGATCGATGAGCTGCTACGAACCCACCCCTATGAACAACCCGCCTATCATGTCATCCAAATGGCTGGCTTCTGAGCCGCTAGCGCTTGAACTGCCTCTTGCACTCGGCCTTCGCCTTCATATCTGCCGCCGCCGGCTGGCTACCCTGTTTTTCATACTTCGTCGCCAGCTTACGTTTGCAATCCTGGTAGCCGAAATACTCCACTTGCATCGTATCGTTGTCAGAGCAGGCGGCCAGCAGCAGAAGCCCACCCAGCAGCCAGAAACTTTTTAACATCAGCCACCTCGCATCCACTGATGGGAGCCTCACAGAAACAGTGTCAGCACCCCGGTATAGCCGTAGATTCGCCCGTTGTAGAGTTCGCCATTGGCAAAGAAGCCCACCAGCGGGAACGGCCCAAGGCTCGCGCTGATCATCCCAAGCTCCTCCGAATCGGGGCCAAACTGGTAGCGCCCGCGCCCCAGGCAGGAGACATAGATACCACCACGGATCTGCCGCCCGATGAGCCGCCGCTTCAGCCGGTCAAGCATGTGCTGCATATCCTGACGCGCACTATTGCCGTCGCGCCGGCAGAACATGATTTGCTGCTGATCCTGCAGGTAATCACCCACCGCAATCACGCCGCTCGCCTCATCGATCCCGATCAGATTGCGCACCAGATAGTCGCCGCTGTCGGAGCCGCTGATCGGCAAGGCGGCAAAAATATAGCCGCCGGCCCGCTGCAGATCCCGTGACAGCACCTCGCCCATCTCCTCTCGCATCACCTCCAGCGCCGGACGCTCATCGATGCTGATCAGCAAATTCTCATCGCTGCGGCTCAGCTGATGCACCGGCCCGATCGGCGAACAGCCCTGAGTGTGGTCGGTGATCAGTTCCACTTCGCTGCCAAACAGCACCCCGGAGATACCACCACTGATCACCCCGTCGAAGACCTGCAGCTGTGCCCCTTGCGAAGAGGTGATACCGCCATTGATGAAGGGGCGATCAGGATGCTGCGCCAGCGTCTGCAGCCAGGCGGCAGTCTCGGGGTTGGAGGGATCGGCGTGCAGCAGGGCGAACAGCGGCTCGGCATCGAGCAGCCATGCGGGGGGATCCATCCGGCTGACTGGCCCCCGCGGGGTCTCTCTGAGCAGACCAAAATTGGCGACTGGGAAGCTACCGACCATCACCGCCACCGCCGCGGTTTCGTAGATCTCCTGGCTGCCGGCGCAGATACCACCCCCCAAGGTGCCGACCCAGTGCACCCGCGGATAGGCCTGGCGCAGCGCCGAAACCAGATCCGCCAGCTGTCGCGCCAGCTGGTCGGTGGCGTAGAGAAAGCCCAGATTAGCATCCGCTGGCAGCGAGCCGAGCTGCGCCAGGCAGGAGTCGAGCAGATCCTCTAGATTCTCACCCTGGGCCAGTGCAAAGGGAAACGGCTTCATACGCGACAGCTCGCCTCCGTATTCGTTAAGGTCGGGTCAGTAAATCTCAAACTCAGCGAGGAAAGCGGTCGGCGAAGTTCTCGATCCACTCCATTGCCGCCTCCTCACCGGAGAGTTTCCGTCCATCCTGCTCCAGTATCTGCTGTTTATACTGCTCGATCTGGCAGACCTGTTCCACCATGCGTACCGCAAATTCGACCCGCGGATTGTCAAAATGCACACCCACCTCAAAGCCCCCCGGCTTCTCGTGACACCAGACGACCATACCGGCGGCATGGAAGCGTGGGTCGACCAGCGGAATACTGATGTCGATCATCACACCGAGTTCAACCTTTGACTGCGAGACGAAACAGAGCCCCCCCTCGCTGATATTGCGCAGATACTCCTTGCTGTCCCCCACCACCTCTTGCAGCTGGTAATGGATCGGGATAGTCGACGGGTGACGGATAAACTGCCGCATGGCATTGAGATCCTTCTTTGATTTATCTGATCAGTAGCGTCGCAGAGGCTTATCCATAGCAAAACAGAGAGTTGCCCACTACGCAAGGGCTTGGCTCAATCAAGCAGTAGCAGGCCACGATAGCCGCCGTCGCGGAGCCGCTTCGCCTCCTCCAGGGCGCGATCCAACGCCTCTACGGAATCAAAGCCAAGGGCCTGCACCATGCGGGATGGCTCCGCACCTGCCTGAGTCCCGTCGAGCAGCTGCAGCATCCGGGTCAAACGAGGGCCATGGGCGGCGATACGCGGCGGCAGCAGGCTTGCGTTTTTGATCTGCCGGCGCTGTTCGATCTGCAGCAGACGTTTGGCCTGCTCGAGCTGGGCGGCCAGCGGCAGCTGCAGATCGAACACCAGCGCCGCCTGACCCGAGCCCGGCTGCTCACCTGCAGTCAGCAGATGAGTGGGCAGTTCGACCGCCCGCCAGGCGAGCCGCTCCTGCCGCACCACCGCATCGGCGGCCGGATCCGGCGGGAATTTATAGAAGCCCCAACGGGCGCCCAGGGCGCACTCGATCAACACCTTGTCGCCGTCGATACGGCAGTCGCCCTCCTCACACTCAGCCGCCGCCAGCCAGGCGCGTGGATCGAGCTTCCAGGCACAGAAATCGCGATTCGGCGCCCGCCCATATTCTGCTTCCAGCGCCCGCCAGGTAGTGATGAACGCCTGCCACTCCTGTTGATAGTCAGGGTTGCGGCGCAGGAACTCCCAGGCCCAGCCGCCGGCATCGAGTTCAGCCGCAAACCTATAGGCGTCGGCATCGCGCCAATCCAACATCGGGATCACTCCCCCACCAGCCGCACCGCCACCCTGCGCTCCCGCGGACCGTCCAGTTCCACCAGCATCAGCGATTGCCACTCCCCCAGCACCAGCTGCCCCTGCTCCACCGGGATCGCCTCGCTGGAACCGAGCATCATCGCACCGAGATGGGCATGGGCATTCTTTGGCTCACCCGGCGGGCAATCGCGCAGATGGATGTCATTGTGCGGATAGGCATCCCCCGGCGGCGCGAGACGATGCAGAAACAGCCGCAGATCATCGAGCAGGCGCGACTCGTTTTCGTTGATAGTGAGCGCGGTGGTGGTGTGCTGGCTCGACACCAGCAGAAAGCCATTTTGCAGGCCCTGGCGCGCCAGCAGATCCTGCAACTGCAGCGTGATATCGTGCAGTGCCACCCCTGTGCCGGTACTCAGCTCAATCTCTTCGTAGTGCATCCGCATGCCCAGCTCTCCCTATGCAAAAGAGCAAAGCATACCTTTTTGGCTTGCATGCGTGGGACTGGCCTTCCAGAATCAACCCATGACCACACCCAAATTCATCGAATTGGCCCGGGCGCTGATCGCAGCCCCCTCGGTCAGCAGCGTCAACCCCGAGTGGGATATGGGCAACCAGCAGGTGATCGAACACCTCAGCGGCTGGCTCGAACCTCTTGGCTTTCAGATCGAGATCCTGCCGGTGCCGGGTTGTGACGATAAATTCAACCTGATCGCCAGCCGCGGCTCCGGCCCGGAGGGACTAGTGATCTCCGGCCACACCGACACCGTGCCCTTCGACGAGGGCAAATGGAACCGGGATCCACTCAAGATCAGCGAGAGCCACGGCCGCCTCTATGGCCTCGGCAGCTGCGATATGAAAGGCTTCTTCGCGGTGGTGATCGAGGCGCTGAAGCAGGTGCCACTGGAGCGGCTGAAGCAGCCGCTGACGATCATCGCCACCGCCGACGAAGAGAGCACCATGTGCGGTGCCAAGGCGCTGGTCGAGCTGCATCGCCAGTTGGGACGCCACGCCATCATTGGCGAGCCTACCGGGCTCAAACCGGTGCGCATGCACAAGGGGATCTCGATGGAGTCGGTGCGCCTCACCGGCCGCTCAGGCCACTCCAGCGACCCGGCCCTGGGGGTCAACGCCCTGGAGGGGATGCACAAAGTGATCGGCGAGATGATGGCCTGGCGCAGCGAGTTACAGCAACGCTACCACAACCCCGCCTTCGCCGTGCCGGTGCCCACTCTCAACCTGGGCCACATCCACGGCGGCGACAACCCCAACCGCATCTGCGGCCAATGTGAACTGCAGTTCGATCTGCGCCCGCTGCCCGGCATGCAACTTGGTGAACTGCGCGGCGAGTTGTCGCAGCGGCTGGAGCGGCTGCTCGCCGGCAGTGAGCTGCAGTGGCAGCTCGAGCCGGTGTTCGACGGCATCCCTGCGCTGGAGACCCCGGCCCAGGCGGCCATAGTCCGGGCGGTGGAGAGCCTGACGGGCCAAAGCGCCGGCGCAGTCGCTTTCGGCACCGAGGGCCCCTATCTCAACAGCATGGGCATGGAAACAGTGATCTGCGGCCCCGGCCATATCGCTCAGGCACACCAGCCGGATGAGTATCTGCCGCTTGAACATATCGCCCCAGCGATCAAACTGATAGAGTCGCTGATCGGAAGATTCTGTTTATAGACAAGCTGTTACGCCAATGGCCGAGAGATCCCCACAATCAGACCCCTTTATCGCCTGGTTCCGCGGCTCCTCCCCTTATATCCATGCCCACCGGGGTCGCACCTTTGTCATCAGCTTCGGCGGCGAGGCGGTGGCCAGTAGCGGCTTTGCCGATCTGATCCACGACATCGCCCTGCTGCACGGGCTGGGTATCCGTCTGGTGCTGGTACACGGCGCCCGCCCGCAGATCGAACAGCGGCTGCAGGCGCAGGGTACCCAGCTGCACTACATCAACGGTCTACGGGTCACCGACGATGCGGCGCTGACCTGTGTCAAGGAGGCCGCCGGGACAGTGCGGGTGGAGATCGAGGCATTGCTTTCGATGGGGCTGGCCAACTCACCGATGGCGGGGGCACGCATCTGCGCCGCCTCTGGCAACTTCGTCACCGCCCGGCCGATCGGGGTGCGCGACGGGGTCGACTACTGTCACACCGGCGAGGTGCGGCGGGTCGATGCGGAGGCGATCCAGCAGCGCCTCAACAGCGGCGCCATCGCCATCGTACCACCGATCGGCTACTCCCCCACCGGCGAGGTGTTTAACCTGAGCGCCGCCGACGTGGCCGCCTCGGTGGCCATCGCCCTGGGCGCCGACAAGCTGATCAGCCTGGTGGAGGGCCAGGGGCTGAGTGATACCGACGGCAGAGCAATCACCCATGCGATCCCGCGGCAGATCGACACCCTGCTGGCGCAACAGGGGCCGCTGGCGGAGGATCTCTGCCAACACCTGCGGGGGGCGGTGAGCGCCTGTCGCAGCGGGGTCAAACGCATCCATCTGCTTGAGCGGCAGCTCGACGGCGCGCTACTGAAAGAGCTTTTTACCCGCGACGGCGTGGGCACCCTGATCACCGCAAAACCCTACGAGACGACCCGTACCGCCCAGATCGACGATGTCGGCGGCCTGCTCGAGTTGATCGAGCCACTGGAGGCCAACGGCACTCTGGTGCGGCGCTCACGGGAGCTGCTGGAGACTGAGATCGACCACTTTACCGTGATGGAGCGAGACGGCATGATCGTCGCCTGCGCCGCGCTCTACCCCTATCCGAATGAATCGATGGCGGAGCTGGCCTGCGTCGTGGTACACCCCGACTACCGGGACGGCGGTCGCGGCGATCGGCTGCTCGAACAGATGGAGAAAATGGCAGCGGCGCAAAGTATCCATCAACTCTTCATCCTCACCACCCGGACCGCCCACTGGTTCCGCGAGCGGGGTTTCGAGGCGGCCGAGATCCAGACACTGCCGATGCAGCGTCAGGCGCTCTACAATTATCAGCGCAACGCCAAGGTCTTCATTAAACCGCTAACCGGCTGTTAAATGGATTTACATTCACATTCTGCTTCGCAACCAGCCGAATAAAAACGCCCAGGCTCCATCAATCACCATGGCTACCTGCAGACTCAATCGATTAAAAACCGTGATCCTGCCACTGTTCATCCTGATGGTGTCCGGCACCCCTGCTATCGGGTCTGACCGCAACGAACCGATCCGCCCTCTACCCTTGACGATCGATCTGAATCCCGACAAGGTCGCACTGGGGGATCTCCTGTTCCACGACACACGCTTCTCCGGCAACAACACCATCAGCTGCGCCCACTGCCACAATCTGGCTACCGGCGGCACCGACCATCGCGCCACATCTTCCGGCATCAACGGTCAGCTGGGCGGAATCAAGGCCCCCACGGTCTTCAACAGCGGCTTCCACTTTGTCCAGTTCTGGGATGGGCGCGCCGCTACCTTGGAGGAGCAGATAGAGGGACCGGTGCATAATCCGCTGGAGATGGGTAGCAGCTGGCCGAATGTGATCAAAAAACTGCAGGCCGACCCCAAACTATCGCGCACATTCAAGAAGAGCTACCCCGACGGCATCACCTCAGCCAACATCAAAGATGCCATTGCCACCTTTGAACGCTCGCTGATCACATTCAACTCCCGCTTCGACCAGTGGCTACGCGGTGATGAGAAGGCATTGAGTGAACAGGAGTTACAAGGCTATCTGCTGTTCAAAGACTACGGCTGCATCAGCTGTCACCAAGGCATGAACGTCGGCGGTAACATGTATGGCTACATGGGGGCGATGGGGGACTACTTTGCCGACCGCGGCACACCACTTACCCAGGCAGACATGGGGCGTTTCAATATCACCGGCCTGGAGGAGGACAAACACCTGTTCCGGGTGCCCTGTCTGCGGCTGGCAGCGATCAACCCACCCTATTTCCATGATGGCAGCGCCAAGACCCTGGAGGAGGCGGTCAGGATCATGGGGCTCTACCAGCTGGGTCGGGAGATCCCGCCAAAGGATGTGCAGGCAATCGTTGCCTTTCTCCACACCCTGGTGGGCAACCACCCCAGGTTGCACCCATGATGCCAGTTCGTCCTGCTTCACGCTGGATGCTGGCGGGCCTGCTGATCATCGCAAGCATCCTTATCTTCTATGCCGCCAGCTGGAACGGCGGCGCCCAGCACCATGCCCAGCAATCTAATATGCTGCTGGAATTGAAGGAGCTCGATGCCCGTCTCGATCGGGATGTTTTGCGGATCACCTCCTTCCTGTTGGTTCAGTATGATCCCCTGGTGGAGACCACCAACCGACTGCGCCGTCTCAAGGAGAGACTCGGGTCACCATCGAAAGGCTTCTACGGCAGCATGGATAAGCTGGTGGATAGCGCCCTCGACGCCTATTGGGAGTCGATGCAGGAGAAGCTGCAACTACTTGAGCGTATCAAGTCAGAGGCCGCCGTGGTGCGCAACGGCATTCACTATCTGCCGCTGGCGGCCAAAGGCTTGGAGGCCACCAATAGCAAGCACTACCAGGAGGTTCTGCAGCTGCTCAACCAGCTCTACATCTACTACCTCATCTCCAGCACGACCCGGCTACAGCAGATCGAGCAGCAGATCGACAGGCTGCAACAGCAGGCAGAAACCCAGGGGGAGCCGCAAAAAGTCCTGCGCAACATTCTGTTTCACATGAGTGCCATCCTCAAGGGACTGTCACGACTCAACCGTTTGAAACAACGCTTCATCGCCATCCAGACTCAGCAGCGCTTTGACTATCTGCACGATGTCTATGAACTACATCGCACCGGCGACCGACGACACACTCAGCAGATCAGCATGCTGCTGGCGCTGGCGCTAACCGTGCTACTGACCAGCCTGTGGTGGCTGCTGAGCAAACTTGAACGGGCCCGGCTGACCGCAGAGACCGCGCTGAAGCGTCTGCACGATGGCGTCGAGAGTCTCTCCGAGGCATTCGCCCTGTTCGACGCTAAAGGACGACTGGTGCTGCACAATCAACGCTACCGTATGTTCTACCCTTGGCTTGGCAAACAGCTCACCCAAGGTCTGGCACTAACCACCATCCAGGAGCAGAACGGTTCGCAGTTACAACAGGCCGATATGGATGGCCAGGCCATCCATGAACAGCTGCCGCTCCATCTCTTCATGGAGCGCCTGGATCAGGGGAAATGGTATCTGGCGAGCAACAATCCCACCTCGGAGGGGGGGCTGGTCTGTGTACGCACCGACATCACAGAAACGAAAAGAGCCGAGCTGGAGCTGCGCAAGCTGAGCCGCGCCCTGGAGCAGAGCCCTGCATCGGTCCTGATCACCGATACCGAGGGCACCATCGAGTACGTCAACCCCAAGTTCGAACAGATATCCGGCTACTCCTCTGAGGAGGCGATCGGAAAGAACCCGAGGATACTCAAGAGCGGTGACAAATCCCGCGAGGATTACAAAGAGCTCTGGGAGACCATCAAAGCCGGTCGGGAGTGGCGTGGCGCCTTTCATAACAAACGCAAGGACGGCACAATTTATTGGGAGTCCGCGTCAATCTCTCCACTACGTAACGAGGGGGGTGAGATCACCCACTTCATCGCCGTCAAAGAGGACATCACCGCCCAAAAACGCGCTGAAGAGCAGTTGCGCATGAATGCCACGGTCTTCGAAACCACCACAGAAGGCATCATGGTCACCGATGCCGACAACCGCATCAAGACCGTCAACCCGGCATTTACCCGTATCACCGGCTATCAAGCAGAAGAGGTCATCGGGCGAAACCCGCGCCTGCTCAGCTCAGGCCGCCACGACCAGGCGTTCTACAGGGCGATGTGGGCCTCGGTCAAACAGCAGGGATCCTGGTCGGGAGAAGTCTGGAACCGGCGCAAGGATGGCAGCATCTACCCAGAGTGGCTCTCGGTCGCCGCCATCCGTACCGAACAAGGAGCGGTCTCGGAATACATCGCAGTCTTCTCCGACATCACCCAGCGCAAGGAGAGCGAACAGCAGATCCGCTTCCAGGCCAACTACGACGCCCTCACCGGTCTGCCCAACCGCTCGCTGCTGCTCGACCGGCTCACCCATGCCATCAATTCGGCCGAACGTGAAGCGTGGGAACTGGCACTACTGTTCGTCGACCTGGACCAGTTCAAGATCGTCAACGACACCTTTGGCCATGTCATGGGCGATGAACTGCTGCAACATGCCGCTGAACGTCTGAAATCCTGCGTGCGGGAGAGCGACACGGTGGCGCGCTTCGGCGGTGACGAGTTTATCATCCTGCTGCAGGACATCTCTGGGGCCGACGATGCCGCCCAAATTGCCGACAAGGTCATCGAAAAGCTCTCCCGCTACTTTCTGCTGGCCAGTCGTGAGGTCATCATCGGCGCCAGCATCGGCATCACCCTGTTCCCCGATGATGCCAGCGACTCCGACACCCTGCTACGCAACGCCGACATGGCGATGTATCGCGCCAAGGAGACCGGCCGCAACCGCTACCAGTTCTTCACCACGGCGATGCAGGAGCAGGTCAGCATCCGTCAGCATCTGGAACAGGATCTACGCGGAGCCCCGGAGCGGAACGAGCTGGAGTTGCACTATCAGCCGGTGGTGAGTGCCACAGATGGCAGACTGGTCAGCATGGAGGCGCTACTGCGCTGGCACCATCCCGATCAGGGGCTGATCCCACCCGACCAGTTCATCCCTCTAGCTGAAGAGACCGGGCTGATCGGCCCGATCGGCGTATGGGTAATGAGCACCGCCTGCCGCCAGGCAGCGCTCTGGCAGGCCCAGCAGCCGGGCTTGAAGATCGCGGTCAATATCTCCAGCCGCCAGCGGGAGCTGGGGCTCTCCGCCAACCTACTCGAATTGATCCTGCAGGAGACCGGCCTCGACAGCAGCCTGTTGACCCTGGAGATGACCGAGAGCCTGTTGATGGAGGATACCGAAGAGGCAGTCACCTGGCTGGAGTCGTTCAAGGCACTGGGGGTGGCGCTGGCGATCGACGACTTCGGCACCGGTTACTCCTCACTCAGTTATCTGAAGCGTTTCCCGGTGGATGTCCTGAAGATCGACCGCGCTTTTGTCAGCGACCTACCCGATGACCAGGAGGATGCCTCGCTGGTGGAGGCGATCGTCGCCATCGCCCAGAGCCTGGAGCTGAAACTGATCGCGGAGGGGGTCGAAACCGCTGAACAGGCCAAGTTCCTTGACGATATTGGCTGTGACTATCTGCAGGGCTACCACTTCAGCAAGCCAAAACCCGCCAGCGAATTCACTGAGCAGCTGGCCGGGGAGTCCACTTGAGCACCCACCTGTTTATATCGACAACACAGGGTTACAGACCTGAAAAGAGTGCTTGAACGGGCCGAGCTGCCGCAGTCTTTCTAACAGCCTCTGCTGCTTGGCTTCAGTGAACAGGGCCGGATCCAGGGTGGTGCGGATCTGATGCGGCAGGCCGCTCTCGATTACCAGAGCTGCACTCTCCCAAGCCCGCTCACCACTCTGCCTGACCCCGGTCAGTCCAGCATAATCTTCCGGCAAGGCCTTGATATCCAGCCCGATCCAGTCGAGCAGCGGCAGCAGTTCCCGCAGCCGTTCAGGATAGGGGCCAGCGCTATGCAGCCCCACCTTGAAGCCCATCGCCTTCACCTGCCCAATAGCATCCGGCAGCCCCCGCTGCAGGGTCGGTTCGCCACCACTGAAGACCACCGCATCCAGCAGGCCCCGGCGGGTCTGCAAAAAGGCGAGAATCTGATCCCAGGGGATCTGCTGCTCGCTCTGGCGTGGCAGAAGGTCCGGGTTGTGGCAGTAGTGGCAGCGCCAGGGGCAGCCCTGACAGAAGATCACCGCCGCCAGCTCCCCCGGGTAGTCCACGGTGGTGAGCGGCGTCAAGCCGCCCACCCGGAGGGTGAGTTCAGATCCGGACATCAGCTGTTTGTTGCGGTTGCTCCCGGAAACAGACACGGTCGGCATGTTCCGACTTTTTGCCCGGGTTGAAGGCGGCTACTGGACGGTGGTAGCCCATGACTCGGGTCCAGACTTCGCAGCGGGTTCTCTCTTCGTCTTTCAGTTCGATCTTATTGATGGACATGGCTATGTTGCTCCTGTTGTTTGTGGGCGATCGCCTCCTCGTCGCACTTCGGGCAGAACTCGTGTTCGCCGCTGAGGTAACCGTGGGTCGGGCAGATCGAGAAGGTCGGTGTGATGGTGATGTAAGGCAAGCGGAACCGCTCCAGGGAACGCCGCACCAGTCGCCGGCATGCCTCGGTGCTGCTGATGCGCTCGTTCATGTAGAGATGCAGCACGGTGCCGCCGGTATATTTCTGCTGTAGCGGCTCCTGGCGGGCCAGCGCCTCGAAAGGATCGTCGGTGAAGCCCACCGGCAGCTGCGACGAGTTGGTGTAGTAGGGGCGCTCCGGGGTGCCGGCCTGCAGGATCTCGGGCCAGCGTTTGCGGTCCTCTTTGGCAAACCGGTAGGTGGTGCCCTCCGCCGGGGTTGCCTCCAAGTTGTACATGTTGCCGCTCTGCTCCTGGAACTCGACCATGCGCTCCCGGATATGGTCGAGGAAACGGATGGCGAAAGCGCTGCCCGTTTCGCTGGTGATGTCGTGCTGATCAGCGCTGAAGTTGCGGATCATCTCGTTGATACCGTTCACCCCGATGGTGGAGAAGTGGTTGCGCAGAGTGCCCAGATAGCGCTTGGTATAGGGAAAGAGACCGGCGTCCATGTGGCGCTGGATTACCTTGCGTTTGATATCCAGACTGGAGCGGGCGAGGCGAAGCAGTTCGTCGAGCCGCTGCATTAGTGCGGCTTCATCCCCTTTGTAGAGGTATCCCAGGCGCGCGCAGTTGATGGTGACCACCCCCAGCGAGCCAGTCTGCTCCGCCGAGCCGAACAAGCCATTGCCTCTCTTCAGCAGTTCGCGCAGGTCGAGCTGCAGGCGGCAGCACATGGAGCGCACCATGTTCGGTTTCAACTCAGAATTGAGGAAGTTCTGAAAGTAGGGCAGGCCATACTTGGCGGTCATTGCGAACAGCCGCTCGGCGTTTTCGCTCTGCCAGGGGAAGTCGGGGGTAATGTTGTAGGTGGGGATCGGGAAGGTGAAGACCCGCCCTTTGGCGTCACCCTTGGTCATTACCTCGATGTAGGCGCGGTTGATCAGATCCATCTCCGCCTGCAGATCACCGTAACTGAAGGGCTGCTCCTCACCGCCGATCACTGGCACCTGTTCTCGCAGATCCTCCGGGCAGACCCAGTCGAAGGTCAGGTTGGTGAAGGGGGTCTGGGTGCCCCAGCGCGATGGCACATTGAGGTTGTAGATCAGCTCCTGGATGTATTGTCGCACCTGCGCGTAACTGAGCTTGTCCTTGCGCACGAAGGGGGCCATGTAAGTATCGAAGGAGCTGAAGGCCTGCGCCCCGGCCCACTCGTTCTGCAGGGTGCCGAGAAAGTTGACGATCTGCCCCACGGCGGAAGACATGTGTTTCGGCGGTCCCGCCTCCACCTTGCCCGGCACCCCATTGAGCCCTTCGTGGAGCAGGGTGCGCAGCGACCAACCGGCGCAGTAGCCGGCCAGCATGTCGAGGTCATGGATATGGATATCCCCCTCGCGGTGCGCCTCTCCCGCCTCAGGCGGATAGACATGATTGAGCCAGTAGTTAGCGATCATCTTGCCCGAGCTGTTGAGGATCAACCCACCCAGAGAGTAGCCCTGATTGGCGTTGGCATTGACCCGCCAGTCGGCCTGATCCAGATATTCGTTCACCGAAGCTGAGACATCCACCAGGGTTCGGCGGTCTTCACGCAGCTTCTTGTGCTGCTCACGATAGACGATGTAGGCGCGGGCAGTCTTCAGATGGTTAGAGCTGATCAGCACCTGCTCGACGATATCCTGGATACGCTCGATATCGGGCACATGCTCACGGTACCCGGTGTGGGTCAGCACCTTCAACACTTGGGCAGTGAGCAGCTGCGCCTCAGCATCTTCATACTCGCCACTGGCCTGACCGGCCAAGCGGATCGCCGTTCTGATCTTGTCGAGATCAAAATCGACCTCGCTACCGTCGCGCTTGCGTACCTTGGTCGGTAAGTAGAGCGGGCTGTTGGCGATGCCTGCGGTCATCTTCCATCTCCTCAAATAACAGTTGTAAAACACAATATATAGACAATTATTGCATTTTGACCACAACATATTGTGTGAGATTTATCATGATGCCCATCCAGCAGGTTCACCGGCTGTCCCTGGCAGATCACTCAGCAGGGACAGCCCGGCCCGCCGGCTGAAGCTCCCTGACTGGCTGCTGCTAGGCAGTGCGGTGATCACCGAGAGGTGTCTCGGAGCAGTGCTTCCAGGTGGATTTTGAGATGCGACACCCGCTGTGAGGTAAGACTTTCGGTTACAGCGGTCGGTTCAGGATCGGGGTGATTGAGAGCACCGGACAGGAAGCCACTGGCGGCAAGAGTCGATCCCAGAGTGATCGCACCGCCAGTGACGCTGCCATACGAATCATTCGCGAAACAGCGCCTCCAGCTCACTGTAACCCTTCTCGGCAAGCTGCTCTTTGGCGACGAACCGCAGTGAGGCGGAGTTGATGCAGTAGCGCTTGCCGGTGGGCTCAGGACCATCGTCGAACAGGTGACCAAGATGCGAGTCGCCATAGCGGCTGCGCACCTCAGTACGCGGGATAATTAGCTTGTAGTCCTGCTGCTCAACTATCGCGGCATCGTTGATCGGCCGGCTAAAGCTGGGCCAGCCGGTGCCGGAGTCATATTTGTCGCGGGAGGAGAAGAGCGGTTCGCCACTAACCCGGTCGACATAGATACCTTCGCGCTTCTCATCCCAGTACTCATTGTCAAAAGCCGGCTCGGTGCCCTCCTCCTGGGTTACTCTGAACTGTAGCGGCGTCAGCTGCTGGCGCAGTTCGGCCTGGTCCGGCTTGCGGTACTTCGAGTGGCTGCTAGTAATCGGGTGCAGCTCATCCCCCCACGTCTTGCGTAGAAACTGATCACGCCCCGAGCGGTAGCGATAGAACTTGTAGCGCAGCGAATTTTTCTTGTAGTAGTCCTGGTGGTAGGACTCAGCCGGCCAGAACCTAGAAGCGGCCTGCAGTTCGGTCACAATGGGGCGATCGAAGCGCCCCGAGCTGGCCAGCGCAGCACGGGACTTTTCCGCCGCGGCCTGCTGCTGCGGGTTGTGATAGAAGATCGCCGGACGATACTGCTCGCCCCTGTCGACAAACTGCCCGCCGCTGTCGGTCGGATCGATCTGTCGCCAGAACGCCTCCAGCAGCGTCTCATAGCTGATCCGCTGCGGATCGTAGTAGACCTGCACCGCCTCCAGATGGCCGGTACCACCAGCCGACACCGCTTCGTAACTTGGCTGATCGACACTACCGCCGGTGTAACCGGAGATCACCTCCTGCACCCCTTCCAGCTTCTCGAAATCCGATTCGACACACCAGAAACAGCCGCCGGCAAAGGTCGCCAGCTCCAGTTTGTCGTCCATCTTCTGCATCTCGAGCGGTTTTCCGGCGATCGACTCGGAACAGCCGTAGAGCAACGGGATCAGTATCATCATCCCATACAACAGTGCGCTTCTCATCATCTCTCCTCCTATGATGTGATTGGTCAGGATCTAGACAAAAGTATGGAAGCGGCAGATCGAGATGCCATCACGAATCATTCACATTTCTATCACACCACCCGCGGCCAATTAAGACAGGTTGGGCATGGATTAACGCTCTAAGGAGCCTCTGACTTGATCAGAGGCTCCCTAACGACTGGATAGAACTGCTGCAGTAGAGCCGCCCCGGCCCGGTATCGCGCTGCTGCATGGCGATGCAGCTCTGCCAATCGGCGATCGGGCGAATGGTGACGGCCTCGCTGTTGAAACGGATCAGGTAGAAGTGACGGGGCATACCAGATGATGTGGCGTGCCCAAACTCCGAAAACTGCAACTCACTGCTGATACAGCGGCTCTCGACGACAGGGATCTGTGCCGATAGAAAGATCCCCTTGACCAGCAACGCCTTCTGCTGACATTGGGCAAAGTTTTGTGTATTGACGAATGATGCGTTGATATCACCTGCTCCGTTACGGCTGAGCAACACCAATAGAAAAAGCGTTTTCATGGCCTGACTGCAGTGACGACCTGCGCTCCAATTGCGATGGGGGATTTTATAAGCATGGATGTTATTCCATTTTAAGCAGCCGAAAATCTTAACTTACCAGGATATTAACGGGGTAAAGCCACACCATCTTCCCGCTGGCTCTTGTAGAATCCGGGAATGCCACAGCACTCACTCCAGCCAAACCGCCGCCTCTCCATCGCCCCGATGATGGACTACACTGACCGCCTGTTCCGCTACTTTGCCCGGCTGATCAGCCGTCACACCCTGCTCTATACCGAGATGATCACCACTGGCGCGCTGCTGCACGGCGATGCAGAGCGGTTCCTCGAGTTCGATATCAGCGAGCACCCGGTGGCGATTCAGCTCGGCGGCAGCAACCCGGCGGAGCTGGCCGAGGCAGCGCGGTTGGCCGAGACGGCGGGCTACGACGAGGTCAACCTCAATGTCGGCTGCCCTTCAGATCGGGTACAAAACGGCATGATCGGCGCCTGCCTGATGGCCCATCCTGAGCTGGTGGCCGACTGTGTACGGGCGATGAAGGAGGCGGTCTCCACCCCGGTCACCGTGAAGACGCGCATCGGCATCGATGACAACGACAGCTACGCCGCCCTACAGGGATTCGTCGCAGCTCAGATCGGAGCGGGATGCGACCACTTCATCATCCACGCCCGCAAGGCCTGGCTGCAGGGGCTGAGCCCGAAAGAGAACCGCGAGGTGCCACCGTTGCGCTACGAAATAGTGCAACAATTGAAGCAAGACTTCCCCAAGATGGGCTTTACCATCAACGGCGGCATCCAGACTCTGACGCTGGCCGAGCTGCTGCTGCAGGGGCTCGACGGCGTGATGATCGGTCGCGAGGCCTACCACAACCCTTGGATCCTGGCCGAAGCAGACCGCCGCATCTACGGCGACGACCAGCCACAACCGAGCCGTCATCAAGTGCTGGAGCAGTTCATGCCGTTTGTTGAGCAACAGCTGCAACGCGGCATCCCGCTCAACCGCATCACCCGCCATATCCTCGGCCTATTCCACGGCTGCCCCGGCGCGCGGGCCTGGCGACGTCTGCTCAGCGAGCAGGCCCACCAGCCAGGGGCTGGCGCCGCGCTGATCGCCGAGGCGGCAGCGCTGGTCCACTGCCCAAACTGATCGCACACAGGCATCAACTCGATGGAGTGGCTCCCCCTCACCCTGCTCTGCGCCTTCGCCCTCGCCTCAGCGGACGCCCTGACCAAGGCGCGCTTGGGCGGTTTTTCGGCGCGCGAGCTGGCCTTCATTCGCCTCTTCCTGGCCGGGCTGCTGGTCTCGCCGCTGTTGCTGCTGCAGCCGTTCCCCGCGCTACCACCGGCCTTCTGGGGCTGGGTGCTGGCGGCGGTGCCGCTGGAGATCCTTGCCATGCTGCTCTACATGAAGGCGATCCGCGACTACCCGCTGTCACTGACCCTGCCCTACCTCGCCTTCACGCCGGTGTTTGTAATCCTAGTGGGCTATCTGCTGCTTGGCGAACGAGTCTCCGGCCAGGGTCTTCTGGGCATCCTGCTGGTGGTGGCGGGGGCCTGGCTGCTCAACTTCGACGAGGCCGACGGCAAGGACTGGCGCAGCTGGCTGGAGCCGCTACGGGCGATCCTGCGCCAGACTGGCTCGCTGCTGATGCTGGTGGTCGCCTTCATCTACAGCTTCACCGCGGTAACCGGCAAAGGAGCGATGCAGTACATGGAACCGGAGTTGTTCGGCCCCTTCTATTTTGTGCTGGTGGGGCTGGCGCTGCTGCCGCTGCTGGGACTGAAGGCGCGCTCCACCCTGCGCCGGATCCGCCGCCAGCTGTGGCCGGTGCTGCTCACCGCCGGGCTGATGGCGCTGATGCTGGTGACCCACTTCCTCGCTCTGCAGCAGGTGGAGACTGCCTACATGATCGCGGTGAAGCGCACCAGTCTACTGTTTGGCATCCTCTACGGCGCCTGGATCTTCCGCGAAACCGGACTCGGCCACCATCTGTTGGCAGGCACGGTGATGGTCGCTGGGGTGGCCCTGATCGTGCTTGGCTGAGGCGAATCAGCTGAGATCCTTGAGGATCGATTCCAGCTCCGCCTCCACCAACAACAGCAGCCTCTCTACCGGCATCCGCCCATCCACCTCGGCGACCTGCTCTGCACTCTGGCGGATACGCGCCAGACCGGAGCGCATCGCACTCTCAAGCTGCTGGCGCTGCAACTGGCCCTGTGGCTTCTCCGACCGCGGCGCTGCATTATCGAGCAGCTCCACCTCCGCCGACTTCCTCATCAACTGATTGTTCTGGCTGCCCTCTTCCCGGGCGGTGAGCGGCCCACTCTTGGTGAAGACTCGGCCCTGAAAGCGAAACCGCTGACCCATTGCCAATTGGGGAAAACGCATGAATAGTGCTCCTGATCTGGTTGGGACTGCGCCCCGATTAATCCGAATCTCGATTCAGCTGCTCGGTGATCCGCTGCAGCAACCCCTCTGGTGGGAACTGTCGGCTGTAAATCACCAGCGCAGAGCGGAGCTCGGCGGCGTCGAGAGGCTCAGCGCTGGCACATTGCGACTGCAGCACCGCCAGATCGGCCTCCGAAACATCCTCTCCCTGACGCTGGCGCTCGACGATGCGCCGCTGCAACAGCTCGAGCGGAGCCTGCAGGTCAAGCAGCAGGAACGGCACACCGAGCCGCCCGGCCAGCTGCCGAAAGTGTTCACGCCGCTCACGCTGCAGGAAGGTCGCATCGACGATGACACTGTAGCCGGCCCTGACGATCACCTCCGCCAGCTGCGCCAGCCGCACATAGGTCGCCTCCCCCGCGGCTTCTGTGTAGATCCCCCCGGCCAGTCCCGAGCCACTGTGTTCAGCAGGCTGCAGCCCGTACAGCCGCTTGCGCTCCAGATCGGAGCGCAGCCGGATCGCTGGCCAATGCTGCACCAGCCACCCGCTGAAGTGGCTCTTACCCGAGCCCGACAGGCCGTGGCTGATCATCAACAACGGTTTGGCAGGCTGGCAGAGCCGCTCCGCCAGCTCGAGATAGCTCTCGAATTCTGCCCGGCTCTGCTGCCAATCAGCCGCCCCCGGTCGCTCCTGGGCGAGCCGTAGCGTGGTCACCTTGGCCCGTACCATGGCGCGATAGACCAGATAGAGTCGCAACAGGGGCAGCGCCTGATAGTCGCCGGTCTCAGCCAGATAGCAGTCGAGACAGGCCGCCGCCTCACCCTGCAGCCCCTTGTGGTGCAGATCCATCAACAGAAAGGCTAGATCACTGAGGCTGTCGATCCAGCGCAGCGCGGGGTTGAACTCGATACCGTCAAAGATGCAAAGCTGGCCGCGAAAACGGGTGATGTTGCCCAGGTGCAGGTCACCGTGGCACTCGCGGATATGGCCGTCGGCGCGGCGCTGCTGCAACTCAGGCCGCAGCTGCTGCAGCTGCTCCCCGGTCCACGCCCGCAGCCGATCGAGCCGCTGCGCCAGTGGCGCGGCATCGAGCACAGAGCAGATCTGTTCAAAGTTCTCCAACATCGGCTGCGCCACCCGCTCGGGGGTGCCGTAAGCGGTGTGCGGATCACAGGGGGGAAGCTGCTGGTGAAACGCCGCCAGCTCTCGCGCCAGCAGCTCGCAGAGCGCCAGGTCGGGCAGCTGCCGGTCGAGCAGCTCCGATTGCTCGAAGCGACGCATCTTCACCGCGTACTCCAGCACCGCTCCGTCGCCATCAAAGTGTGGCTGCTCCGGCGTGCCACGGATAGCGACAACCGCCAGGTAGAGCTGCGGCGCGAGGCGACGGTTGAGGCGCAGCTCCTCCTCACAGAAATGGTGGCGGCGCTGCAGGGTTGAGAAGTCAAGGAAGCCGAAGTCGACCGGCTTTTTGATCTTGTAGGCGAACGCCCCGGCCAGCAGCAGGTGGGAGATGTGGGTCTCGATATGTTCGACCTGCCCTACCGGATGGGGGTAGGCCGCTGGCTGCTGCAGCGCCTCAATGAGCCTTGCTTGTGTGTCGAGCTGCTGTGACATTGCCTCACCCTTGACTTGAATATTAGATCACTCTAATATTTCGCGCTTTCCTGCCGCGGTGTAATTCGATGCGGCACCACTATCTTTTTTCGGAGAGAGATTATGAACATCGATCGCATCGTACTCGCATTCGCCGGTTTCGCTATCCTGCTCAGCCTGGCGCTGGGCGTGGCAGAAAGCCCGATCTTCCATTCCGGTTACTGGCTCTACTTCACCGCGTTTGTCGGCCTCAACCTGTTGCAGTCCGCCTTCACCGGTTTCTGCCCGCTGGCCAGCATGCTGCGCGGTATGGGCAAGAGCAGCGGTTCTGCGTTCTAAAGAGCCTCTGGCCTGATCTCATCCCGACTGGCAACCTCAGCTCGGGATGAGAGATACAGCTGCATAAAGCCCGATCGCGGGCACACTTTTTGGAATCCAGCCCTGCAGATGGTTGGCAAATGACATGGACGCCACACAGAGTTGGTCCCCCAACAGCATCTAACTCCCGCAACTGAGCTGGCGGGGGATCTGCCTCTGTTTTCCCCACTTACTCCTCGAAATCCACCGGTTCCGCCTTCAGATCATGGGCGGTGGCGCCGGTAATCCTCACCTCAATGAACTCACCCGGATCCAGCTCCCAACTGCCGGGAATAATCACCCGACCATCAATCTCCGGCGCATCCCCCGGGCCGCGGGCGACCAGCTGCTTCTCGTTCACCTCATCCACCAGCACGATCATCTCCGAGCCGATCTTGGCGGCGAGCCGTTCGGCACTGATCGCCGACTGCACCTCCATGAAGCGGGCGCGGCGCTGTTCGCGGATCTCATCCGGCAGGGCGCCAGGCAGCTGGTTGGCGGTGGCCCCCGCCACCGGCGAGTAGGCGAAACAGCCGACCCGGTCGAGCTGGGCCTCACGCAGGAACGCGAGCAGCTCCTCGAACTCCGCCTCGGTCTCGCCGGGGAAGCCGACGATGAAGGTGCTGCGCAACACCAGCTCGGGGCACTCGGCGCGCCAGCGCTGGATCCGCTGCAGCACCCGCTCCTTGGCCGCCGGCCGCTTCATCGCCTGCAGCACCCGCTGGTTGGCGTGCTGCAGCGGCATGTCGAGATAGGGCAAGATATGCCCCTCCGCCATCAGCGGGATCAGATCATCTACGTGGGGATAGGGATAGACATAGTGCAGCCGCACCCAGGCGGGCAGCTCACCCAGGGCAGCGGCCAGATCACGTATGCGGGTGGTCAGTGGCCGGCCCTGCCAGAAATCGGGCCGGTATTTGGTGTCGAGGCCGTAGGCGCTGGTGTCCTGGGAGACCACCAGCAGCTCGCGCACCCCCGCCTCCACCAGCCGCTGCGCCTCTCCCATCACCTCGGCCAGCGGCCGGCTTACCAGATCACCACGCAGCTGCGGGATGATGCAGAAGCTGCAGCGGTGGTTGCACCCCTCGGAGATCTTCAGATAGGCGTAGTGGCGCGGCGTCAGCTTGACCCCGCTGGAGGGCAGCAGGTTGGCGAAGGGCTCATGGGGGCGCGGCAGCTCGGCGTGGATCGCCTCCAACACCGCGTCGTAGGTGTGCGCCCCGGTCACTGCCAGCACCTGCGGATGAGCGGCGCGGATGCGTGCCTCGTCGCCACCGAGACAGCCGGTGACAATGACCCGGCCATTCTCTCGCAGCGCCTCACCGATCGCGTCAAGGGACTCCTCCACCGCCGCATCGATAAAGCCACAGGTGTTCACCACCACCAGGTCGGCGCCATCGTAGCTGGGGGAGATCTGGTAGCCCTCGGCGCGCAGGCGGCTGAGGATGACCTCGGAATCGACCAGGTTTTTCGGGCAGCCGAGGCTGACAAAGCCAATCTGGGGTTCTTTCTGCATGGGAGGCTGCCTCAGTAGTTGAGACGGAAGAGTTCTTTACGGTAGTGGATCACCCGCTCATCCTGCGGATCGAGCAGTGCCAGCACCGCCTGCATCCCCTTGCGGGCGATGCCGTTGCGAAAGTTGGGGTGGCTGCGGGAGAGTGCCAGCAGGCGTTCCAGCGCCGCTTCGAGCTGCTCCTCGTGGAGCTCCAGGGCCGCCAGCTGATAGTGGATTTCGGGGTTATCTGGGTCGTGCTGCAGGCTTGCCTCAAGCCGCTCTTTTGGCGCTGCCTTAGCTGCGGTCAACATGAAATCGAGGTGGGCCAGCGGTTGGCTGATCTCCGCCTCTTTCTGCGCGGCCTCCGGCAGTGCACTAAGCAGTTGATGCGCTTCTTCAAGGCGCTGCTGGCGCATCAGGATCTTCGCCATCAGCGCTGGGTAGTCGAGTTTATCCGGCGCATCCACTGCCGCTTGAGCCAGCCGCTGCAGCGCCTGCTCCGGCTCGCCAGCCTGCCACAGGGCAATCGCCTGGCTGGCAGTCTGGTCGAGCTGTCTGCCTAGATGGCGGTCGATCATCCGCGGGTAGTCTGCCTCCGCCTGCATCCCCTGGTACTCTTCGACACACTCCCCTTTGAGAAAGAGTTTCAGCGAAGGCAGGGTGCGCACGCCGAAGCGGGCGGCCAGCGCCTTCTGCTCATCGGTGTTGACCGACACCAGCAGGAAGCGTCCGCGGTAACTGTTGGCCAGCCCTGTCAATAGTTTCTTCTGGCGATGCGACGGCCCCGCCCAGGGAGCCCAGAAGTCGACTACCACAAGCCCCTTCTTCGAATTCTCCAGCACCAGCCGGTCGAAATTGTCGCTGCTCGCCTCGAAGATAAAGGCACGATCGCTCATAAACTGAGCAGGTTCATCAGTGAGGCGGAGGAGGCGTCGCGGCCCATCTCAACGACGATGGTCTCATTTAGCTCCAGGTCGCCACTTGCCAGATGAGGAAAGAGCTGCTCCGAGATCTGCTGCACGATCAGCATGCCGGCCCGGTTCGGGTCATCCTCGGCGAGCTTGGCGATACCCTCATGCAGGCTCTTGAGATAATCCTGGAACTGCTGCCCCTGCGCCTGAGCATCAAGGGCGATGAATTCCGGCGTAAAATCGATGTGTAGTTCCCGGCCCGGCATCTCCGGCTGGTCCAGCACCCCTATCTTCAAAGGCCCTTCGATCAACATCGCATCAGATCCCCGTCTGTTTTAGATCGCACATGTTAATACGATCCCTCTGCGCAGAATAGTGCCACAAACCATGGGCTTATATTCAAAATGGGGGCATTGACGATAATCGTTGTGTGGCAGCAGGCAAGTGTGCAAGGATGCGACTAATCTGAAACGGAGTCTTCTGTATGGCCAGGAGTCACCGCTTATGTATTAATCGTTCCGAAAGTATTGGCAGTCTATTTTTGAACTTGCCAAAATATACTTTGTATCTGACATGCGGAAGAAACTCTTAATCAGCGAAGTGCGCTTCTGGATGCTACGTAGAATAGATGTCATGCATCGCTTCATGTCTTCCTTGTTGAAAATGGAGCACTTGCTTAATTGCGCCTTGGCATGATTCCAAACCTGCTCATCCGGGTTCAATTCAGGGGAGTAGGCGGGTAGAAACACAAGCTGAACCTCACCGTTTTGTTTTTCCACATAGCCCTGCGTTTCCTTGCTGTGGTGGTATCGAGCATTATCAAGAACAACCAGGATAGGCTTGCCGGCATCCTTATTAATCGTTCCGAAAGTATTGGCAGTCTATTTTTGAACTTGCCAAAATATACTTTGTATCTGACATGCGGAAGAAACTCTTAATCAGCGAAGTGCGCTTCTGGATGCTACGTAGAATAGATGTCATGCATCGCTTCATGTCTTCTATTCTACGTAGCATCCAGAAGCGCTCTTCC